>JAYTVY010000236.1:0-2851 GCA_043743755.1 Bryobacterales bacterium
CAAGACCGGGAGCCTGGTGGCGATCAATCCGCGCACCGGCGAAATTCTCGCGCTGGCTAACTATCCCACCTACGATCCCAATGAGCCGCCCACTCCCGGCGAAGAAGTGGAAGCGCGCATGAATCTGGCGGTCACCGCGCCCTTTGAGCCCGGCTCGGTCTTTAAGGTGATCACGCTATCGGCGGCGCTGGAGACCACGCGCCTGCGCCCGGAGAGCGTGATTCCATGCGGCAATGGCAGCTTGTCGCTGTTTGGGCGTATCGTGCATGACCATAACAGCTATTCGGCGCTGCCCATGGAAGACGTGCTGGCGCGCTCCAGCAACATCGGCGCCATCAATGTCGGCCTCAAAGTCGGCGATGCCAACATGTATGACTACATCAAGCGTTTCGGGTTCGGCAAGACCACCGGCATCGCTCTTCCCGGAGAATCCGCTGGCATAGTGCGTCCCTTGAAGCGCTGGCAGAGGAGTTCCATCGGATCCGTCGCGATGGGCCATGAAGTGAGCGCCACTACGCTGCAATTGGCCCAGGCGGCCGCCATCATCGCCAATGGCGGGGTGCTGGTGAAGCCGCATCTCCTCGCCGACGCGCCCGCCGATCCGCCGCGGCGCGTGCTGAAACCGGAGACCGCTATCACCATGCGCCAGATGATGGAAGGCGTGATCCTCAAGACCTACGGGACCGGCCACAAGTACGCCCGCATCCCCGGCTACACCGCCGGCGGCAAGACCGGCACCGCGCAGATCTACGACCTGAAAACGCACCAATACACGCACTACTACAACGCCTCATTCATGGGCTTCGCGCCGGTAACGAACCCGGCCATCGTGGTGGTGGTAACCATCAACGGGGCCACTGGCCTCGCCGGATACGGCGGACCATCGTCGGGCCCCGTGTTTCGCGAAGTGGCGGCGGCCGCGTTGCGCCTGATGGATGTCCCCAAGGATCAGCCGGATTTGCCGCTGTCGCCGGAAGAGGCCGTGGACGCCGACGACAACGATTTGGCCATCGCCGAGATCGCCGATTCGGAAACCGCCGTTCTGGCCGCCGCGAAACCCACTCCGGATCAAAACTTTCTGGCCGCCGCCTTGCCGGCGAATTTCGATCTGCAGTTAGCCGGCCCCAAGGTGCCCAACTTTATGGGATTGACCGTGCGCGCGGCGGTGGAGACGTCGTCGTCGCGAGGAATACCGGTCGAGTTTATCGGCAGCGGGCTGGCGCGAGCCCAGTTTCCGCCGCCCGGCAGCATCCTGCCTCTAGGAGAGAGGGTGCGGATTCAATTTGGAAGGTGAGCGGCACAGGTTGGAAGATGAGCGGCACAGGATGGAACTGCGGGAGGTCCTTGCCGGCGCGCGCCTGAAGAACCAGATTTCCGATGCGCTTTTGCATGCAGCAGTGGCCGGACTCGATTACGATTCGCGTCGTATAGAGACCGGCCACCTTTTTTTTGCATTCGCGGGCGCCAACGCGGATGGGCGCGAATTCGCGCAGGCCGCTCTCGAGCGCGGCGCTATCGCTATCGTAAGCGAGCTTCCCGCGCCCCAGGGATTTTCAGGTCCGTGGATTGTCGTCGAGCATGGCAGGAAAGCCCTGGCCATCGCGGCGCGCAACTTTTACGGAAGGCCCGACGAACGCCTCGGAATCACCGGCATCACCGGAACTAACGGGAAGACCACCACCTGTTTTCTCACCGACGCCATCTTGCGCGCTGCCGGGAAGACCACGGCCCTCATCGGGACCATCCAATATCGCCTGGCGGATCAACTGCTCCCGGCCGCGAATACTACACCCGAATCGCTGGAGCTCTACCGTATTTTCGATCGGCTGGTTCAACTCGGCGGTACTCATGTCACAATGGAAGTCTCTTCCCACGCGCTGGCGCTGGGAAGGGTCCACGGAGTCCGGTTTCACACCGCTGTATTCACGAATTTAACGAGGGACCACCTGGATTTTCACGGGACCATAAAAGATTATTTCGCGGCGAAGCAGATGCTCTTCGTTCCCGAGGATGCGCCGCCGCCCGTATGCGCGGTGATCAACCATGACGACCCCTGGGGCGCGAAGATCGACGCGTCCGGATCGCGCGCGTTGCGCTACGGCTTCGAACCAGGCGCCGCGGTAAAAGGTTCGGAACTCGAGATGACTTTCGAAGGCCTGAGCTTTACCGCCGAGCACGAAGGCCGCTCGGTTCACCTGCGCTCTCCGATGGTCGGCAAGATTAACGCATACAACATCCTCGCGGCGGCCTGCGGGGCCTTGAGCTACGGCCTCGAGTGGGATGTAATCGCCGATGCCGTGTCGCGCGCCGAGCGTGTCCCGGGCCGCTTCGAGAGCATCGATGCCGGGCAGCCGTTCATGGTGGTGGTGGACTACGCACATACCGATGACGCGCTGCGTAACGTGATCGCCGTGGCTCGCCAGTTGAAACCCAAGCGGGTGCTGACGCTGTTCGGATGCGGCGGCGACCGCGACCGCGCCAAGCGTCCGCTGATGGGCCAGGCTGCCGGCGAAGGCAGCGACTTCGTGGCGCTTACGTCCGATAATCCGCGCTCGGAAGATCCGCTGGACATCATCAATGACGCGCAAATCGGCCTGCGTCGTTTCGATACGCCGTTCATCACCGAGCCGGATCGCGAAAACGCCATCCGCGCGATCCTGGCCGAGGCCCGCTCCGGCGACATCGTGATCCTCGCCGGTAAGGGTCACGAGCCCTATCAAGTTCTGAAGGACCGCGTGATTCATTTCGACGACCGGGAAACCGCCGCGGCGCTGTTGGTAGAGATGGGATACAAGAAAACCGCGGGCGGAAGAAAATAGCCCGGCGATGGATCGAATGCGATGGAGTTTAC
>JAYTVY010000237.1:0-5722 GCA_043743755.1 Bryobacterales bacterium
CGCCCCTGTAGGCTTCCGCGGCCTCATTGATCACCGCTTCCATGGCCGGCGTATCGGCATCCACGCAGCGGCGAATCATCGCGCTTCCTTCCCGCGGCAGCCATTGAGCAGCAGCAGAATCAGAGCATTCGTAAACTTCGTCGTCAGCGGAGCGTGACCCTGCAGCAGTCGAAATGTAACCGCCCCGCCCAGCGCGTCGATAAAGAGATCGATGTCGGTGTCCGCGCGAATCTCCCGCCGCTGAATCGCGCGCCGCAACACGGCTCGCGTCACTTCCCTGCGGCGTTCGGCAAACTCCGCGAGGAATGCCTTGCGCGTGTCCGGGTTTACCTGCGCCTCCGCGATCAACCCGAGAAACGCCGGGCCTGCAACCGTCCGGGTCTGCAGGCGCACCACTCTGCTGGCGATGTGCGACAGATCGCCGGCCACGGTCCCGGTATCCGGCATAGTCAACTCGCGGGCGGATATGTCGATGTACAGGTCCATGCACAAGGCCGCCTTGGTAGGCCAGCGGCGATAGAGCGTGGTCTTCGCAACGGGACTTTCGGCCGCTACCCGCTCCATCGTCAACCCCGAATAGCCGTCGCGCCCCAGGATCCGCCCCGCCGCCGAAAGCACGCGATCCCGCGTCTTGGTCTGTCTGGTTCTGGCCATCTGTCAAAACGCTACGCTACGTAGCGTTCTATTAGTGTGCACCGGTTGAGTTATCGTTGTCAACCGCCTCACCGCCCCGGGAAATGCGGCTGCGCTAACGCCCCCCCGCCGCCCCCATGGCCTTCGCGGGCTCATCGCCCTTGAATTTGATCGCCGCCCAGGTTGTCAGCGTCGCAAAGATCAACAGCGTAACAAGTTGTGCAATCTGGAACGGCGGCTCGGATTGCGTGGGCGCCAGTTCCTTCAGCGCGGGCACTTTTTGGAACAGTTGCACCACCAAAACAAACACGTTCAGATAGAGCGCAATCATTCCGGTGATCACATACGTGCGCCGCCAGTGATAGCGGTAGCGCGCCAGGATGGCTAACGTCAGAACCACCAGGGAAATAATCCCCACCGCGTGGCCCGGCATGAAGTTGTGAACCGGAAACAGGAATCCGGTTGCGCTGGTGGCCACCGTCGTCCACAAGAAGAGCTTCGTCCACCCGTCGAATCGTTTCTGGGTGAGCAGTCCGTAGAGAACCACCAGCCCGGCGCCAATTCCCGCCAGGCTAATTGCGACATGAAACAGAGTGAATGCGCTGAGGATCATGATCCCTCCATCAGCCAATGATACTCCTGCCACTACGTAAAAGGCGTTCAGAGCTTGATTACAGTCCGTGTCCCCTGAATCATGCGCTACCCAGTAGCTCTGTTCGGTAGCGCGGCGCCAGCGCTTTCACTTTCCTGACAAAATTTTCCATCTCAGCCGAATCCAGCGCCGGCGCCGCTGTCGTCCGGGTCTCCACTGGCACGTTCGCCGGTCAACTGGCAGACTTTTTGGGATGATCCCGGCACCCAGAGCGGGTCCACCGATTGCGCCATCGCGCCGGCGGCCGGAAATGCAATTGCAACTGCCGGCAGTGCGCGCAGGCAAAAACTACTTCGCCTTGGGTGGGTATTTGTCGAACGACTTGCGGACCATATCGTCCAGTTTGCCCTCGATTTTTGACGCGTCGCTCTTTTCTTCGCGCGCAATGGCGCGCCATACCAGCGATTGCGTGCTGGGGTCGCGCAGATCGATCACCAGCGTTCCTTCGGTATACGGGACCCTCACCACCCGCGTGCCTCGCCCGCGCCAGCCCGCCGGATACGCTTCCCGTTCCACTTTGCGGACCGACCCCA
The DNA here is from genome assembly GCA_043743755.1 of Bryobacterales bacterium. GTDB lineage: Bacteria > Acidobacteriota > Terriglobia > Bryobacterales > Bryobacteraceae > JALYHQ01. Next base: position 1,819 of record JAYTVY010000237.1, read on the forward strand.
GCGTGTAGCGGACGTTCAGATCCGCCGGACCGGAATCGACGAAGGTGAGCCCCTTCGCCGACAAAGCTTTCTGGATGTCGGCGTCCAGACGCTTCTGGATCAATTCGCTGTTGAGCGACGGGTTCTTGCTGTTCAGGCGTCCGCCGCGGATAGCGAACGTCTTGAACTTCGTGAAGTCCACCGCCTGATCCGACTCAATCTCGATCTTCTGCCCAAAGGCGGAGAGCGTGACGAATAACGCAATGGCAAGCGTCTTCATCCGTCAGACTTCCGATTCCCGTTCAGCTCTTTCGGCGTCGGCCGGCCCAGTCTTTTGGACCTCTTCCAGCACTTGTTTTGCCTGCTCCACCTGATCGTGCGCCACTCGGACTTCGAAGGCCAGGTTGGGCAGCACTGAGTCGCCCACAATGACGGCGGCGATGCCATTGGCTTCCAGGACGCCCTTCACCTCCAGCGCCTCGAATTCGGCGGTGGTGCTGCCTTCGGAATGAAAAATCGGCTCCAGATCCAGCTCGTCGGATGGGTCGATCTCGGTCCCTTCAGCGACAATTTGTTCGGCGCGCTCGGCCTCTTCGTCCGGCACCCGGACTTCATCATCCACCACGGAGGGAGACAGTCCTTCCGTCCTGAGGAGATCGGCGATGGCCTCGCAAGCGTTTTTGTCCGCGGCGTCCAGGGAGCGGTACACGGTGATCATAACTTGAGGATACCAGCGGGACCGGAGTTACAATGGATGCGGAGGGACTTTTCAAATGGCCGAAGATGTCGGAGGGAAAGTAGTCTGGTTTGTCGCGGGAGCTGCGATTGGGGCGGCGGTTGCGCTGCTCTACGCGCCGGCTTCGGGTGAGGACACGCGCAAGAAGATCGCCGATACCACGGGCGCGGGCCGGGATGCGCTGGCGCAATCGGGAAAAGACATGATTGACCGCGGGCGTGAAATGTATGAACGCGGCCGCAAGATCGCCGACGAAGCGGCCGACATGTTTGACCGCGGCAAGAAGCTGGTGGAAGGCGCGGCCGGCAAACTGGATGCGTGATTGAGAGATTCCAAATGAGCACTCTGGTGGCGGACGCGGTGCGCGGTTTGCCCGCATTTCAGAACGAGCCGGTCTCGAACTTTTCTACAGTGGAGGACCGTCGGACCGCGGAAGAAGCGTTGGCCGGTGTCCGGGCGCAAGCCGGGTATGAATACGATCTGAGCATCGCGGGCCGCCGGGTGAAGACTGGCGATTTACTGAAGTCCTTGAACCCATCGCATCCCACCGAGGTGGTGGGCCTGCATCACAAAGCCACCGCCGGGCTGGCGAACGAGGCCATTGAAAAAGCGGTTGCATTCTTTCCCCAATGGGCGGCGACTCCGCCCGCCGATCGAGTGGAGATGCTGTTGCACGCTTCGGCCGCCATCCGGCGGCGCAAGATGGAGTTCGATGCGTGGCTGGTGGTGGAAGCGGGCAAGACCTGGCCGGAAGCCGACGGCGATGTATCGGAAGCCATCGACTTCTGCGAATACTATGCGCGCCAGGCGATGAAGCTGGCGCATCCCGATCCGCTAGTGCAGCTGCCCGGCGAAAAAGACGAGATGGTTTACTTGCCGCTGGGCGTCGGCGTGGTGATACCGCCCTGGAATTTCCCTCTGGCCATTCTGGTGGGCATGACCGTGGCCGCGCTGGTCACGGGGAACACAGTGGTGATCAAGCCCTCCAGCGACACGCCGACGGTGGCCGCGAAATTCGCCGAAGTTCTGCAAGAGGCCGGTTTCCCAGCGGGCAGCTTCTCCATGCTGGTGGGCAGCGGCGCCGTGATCGGGGATCTTCTGGTGGAGCATCCCAAGACGCGCTTCGTCGCGTTCACCGGCTCCAAAGCGGTGGGCCTGCGGATCAATGAACTGGCCGCGAAACCGCGCAAAGGACAGATCTGGATCAAGCGCGTGGTCGCCGAGATGGGCGGCAAGGACGCCATTGTGGTGGATAAGGAATGCGATCTGGATGAGGCCGTCCAAGGCGTGGTCTGGAGCGCGTTCGGATTCCAGGGCCAGAAATGTTCGGCGTGCTCACGCGCGATTGTGGATGCAAGCGTGTATGACGCATTTCTCGATAAGCTGCAGGCTAAGGTGAGCCAGATTGTGGTGGGCCCGTCGGAGCAGCCGGAGAACTATATGGGTCCGGTGATCAATGCAGGCGCAAAGAATACGATTCTCGAGTACGTGGAGACCGGGAAGCGGGAAGGCCGCCTGATCGCCGGCGGATCCGCTGCGCCCGGAGATGGTTATTTCATCCAGCCAACCGTGATCGCGGACGTGGATTCGAAGGCGCGGGTGTTCCAGGAAGAGATCTTCGGCCCCGTGCTGGCGGTTACTAAGTCACGCGATTTCGAGCATGCGCTGGAGATGGCCAATGACTCCGAATACGGCCTGACCGGCGCGGTATACACCACCAATCGCGAAAAGATCCGGCAGGCGAAGGAGCAGTTCTTCGTAGGCAACCTGTATATCAATCGCAAGTGTACCGGCGCAATGGTCGGAGCGCATCCGTTCGGCGGATTCAATATGTCGGGCACGGATTCAAAGGCGGGCGGTCCCGATTACCTGCTGCAGTTCGTCCAGGCCAAGTCCATAGCCGAGAGATTGTAGGACAGGAAGTGCACGACAGCCGAATTAACGCACGCTTGCTGACGGGTCCGTGAAATAATCCACGCGCCGTGATCGAATGCCCCTTTCGGAGCCGCGCGCGTAAAGCGCGCGGCTCGGCCGGTGCCGTTTACTTCGCTTTTCCGAACCGCGACCGCAAGGAAGCGCAACGGTAGCCGATTATTTACGCCCCCAGAATTAACGCACGCTTGCCGACGCGCGCGGCTCGGCCGCCGCCGTTTACTTCGCTTTTCCGAACCGCGACCGCAAGGAAGCGCAACGATAGCCGATTATTTTACGCCCCCAGAATTAACGCACGCTTGCTGACGCGCGCCGTTTACTTCGGTCGGTAACGCCCGCACCGCGACCGACGGACTCCGCAAGGCGTGATAAGCTGGAAGCTCCCCGATGCGAAGGGGACCAAGACGTCGCAATTTCAGGTTTAGATCCGAACGACGCGGCAACGGGGCGCCAGTGATGGCGCCCCGTTCCACTATACGGGGCCGAAGTGCTTCAGCAGCACCAGGTCTTCCCGGTCGCTCCGATTCGTCACGCGCACGCCCGCCTGGGCCGCGGCGCTGGTCACGAAAAGCTCGTCCTTGGTCATTTCTCCGAAGCGAATCAGCGTGGGCGTCTCCACGTCGTGCCGGCCGATGGTTCCCCAGCCTTGCACCACGATGAGTCCGTGCGCCGCCGCATCCGCGATCTCCACCGACTGGCCGGGATACACGGTGAGTTCCTTGGCTGAATAGAACGTCGTCGAGTACACCACCCACTTCTGCGAATACACTTCCGACTCCGAGTCCACGCGCGGATGGAACAGGCGATGCTTGGCGAATTCGGGATCCACATTCGCATCCCAATCGAGCATGTCGAGGATGTAATCCAGGTCGTGATGGCGCTCGGGCGGAACGTCCTTCACCAGCAAATCCCAGGGGACGGCGCGCCCTTCCACCATGGATTGAAACATGGCGAATACGTCTGAGTTCACCTGCGGTTCGTAAGTTACCAGCGATCCGGGGGCGTGCAGAATTCCGGGATCGATCTGCCAGCCGCTGCCGGGCTTCAGCTTATATGCGCGCGAGTGATACAGGATTCCGTTGTCGCCTTCATTCCAGCGCTCCAGGCAGCGGCGGACGTCATCGCGCGAGGTGCCAGGCTCCAGGCCCATAAAGGTGTAGGGAAAGTTATTTTCCTTCGTGTTGTATTGCGGCGGGAAGTAATAGGCCTCAGGCTTGGGATTGCGTCCCACGCGGCGGGCGTCGGCTTCGCCCTGGT
>JAYTVY010000238.1:0-3240 GCA_043743755.1 Bryobacterales bacterium
AACGAAAACCGCGCGGCCGTCTCGCGATTCAGATTGCGAAACAGCCCTGTGGTGATGGTAACTCCGCTGCGCGAAGTGCCCGGGATCACCGCCAGCGCCTGCGACAGTCCGATGGTAATCGCATCCATTCCGGAGACATGTCCCAGGTCCTTTTTCCCGTTGGTCAGGCGCTCGGCCTGCCACATCAGCAACCCCACGCCAATCAGCATGCCGCCGATAACGTATGGGTTTCGCCATGTGGATTCAGCCTGTTTCCCGAAGACCCAGCCCATCACGCCTACCGGAATGGATGCGGCCGCCAGCAGCCACAGCAGGCTGCGATTGCGTTTCAATTCCGGATCGTTGCCGATGTTCAGTCCGAAGCCCTGCGCGATGATCTGCACCCAGTCCCTGAAAAAATAGATCGCGATGGCGACCAGCGTTCCCGCGTGCAGAGCGATGTCGAAGGTGAGGCCGGGATCCTTCCAGCCGAACAGCCATGGCGCCAGCGCGAGATGCGCGGAACTGCTGATGGGCAGGAATTCGGTAAGCGCCTGGATCAGCGCGAGAACCACAACCTGGTAGAGCGGCATGAACTAGCCATCCTATCGCATCAATTCCAGTCGCAACCGATAGGCTGTCCCGGAGGCGCTTCCGCCGGCCGGGGAAGCGGGATCTCTTTCGGATTCGCCAGGAAGCGCTTGATCTGCGCCGCGCCGAACACAAAATGCGCTTTTCGGGCCGCGTCTTGAGGGGGCGCGGCGTTCAGCCATTCGCCCAGCGCCGCGAGCCTTTCGAACGCGATGGCCCGCGCCTGCACGGATGCGTTTTCGTTCGCCGCCAGCGCCATCAAGTGATACAGCGCCACCGAATCCACGGCGCGCTGTACTTCTCCCTGGAGTCCCGCGGGCGGCTCGGCTTTCCAGGTGGCTGCGATCACTTTATCCACAACTTCATCCAGCCCCGGCGCTCCCGGATCCTCGGCATGATGCTCCACCAGGCGCGCGGCCCGGTCCGGATTCAGTATTAAGCCCGCTGAAATTCCGGCGGCGGATTCGGCCGCGCCGATCGGATCGAACGTCAGCCCGGTGCGATTCCTGAAGTCTTCCCGGGTCCTGGGATATCCGGTTGCGCGGGGGGGAATCAGCGCCAGAACTCGCGCGGGCAGCGTGAGCGTGTCCGCGCGCATGCTGCGCAGCACCACCTCCAGCGCACGCCGCTGTTCAGCGCCCGGGATGGGTCGCGTCACGGTTTGTCCATCGCCGCGCAAGGCGTACGTGTAGAATAAGCCCCCCAGAACTTTTGCCGCGGCTTCGGTCTGGTAGCGATGCATCAGATACGCCGGCACCAGCACATCTTCCAGCGAACTCATCGGCGTGCCCTGGCGAATGTTGTTTTCAGAGAACCGCGCCAGCACGCGCGCCCGGACATCCAGCATGCGGTTGAGCTCATCCACCGCGTTCGTGCCCGCGTCCCACAGATGATTCTGCGGGTGCGCGCTGCCTTCCGGGCGAGCATCGGCATCGGACAGGAACAGGAATCCGTCAGCCGTCGCCTTCCGCAATATTCCATCCAGCGCGCGGGTCTCGTCCGTACCCGCCGGAAAATCGCGATAGCCGAAATTGATCGCCACCTTGTCCCAGTCGCCGATGCCCTTGGCGTAGGCATCCGACAGGTCGGGATCGCCCGCCTGGTTCAGCTTGATCAGCGGCGGTGGATAATCCATTACCGAAGCGCGATCCTTCGCGCTGGCCGCGAAGTTGTGTGCGAGGCCGAGCGTGTGTCCTACTTCGTGCGCCGCCAGCTGCCGCAATCGCGCCAGCACCATGCGCTCCATGTCCGGCGGGATGGTCTTGCCCGCGGTGTACGGGGCCAGCATCGCCTCGGCGATCAGATAATCCTGGCGCGCCCGCAACGATCCCAGTGTCACCTGGCCCTTGATGATCTCGCCGGTTCGCGGATCGACTACCGTCGCGCCATACGACCACCCCCGGGTAGCGCGATGGATCCACTGGATAAGGTTGTAGCGGATATCCATCGGATCGGCATCCTCCGGCAGCAGTTCCACCTGGAATGCGTTCCGGTAGCCGGCGGCCTCGAAAGCCTGATTCCACCAGCGCGCGCCTTCGAGCAGAGCCGATCGCATCGGTTCGGGCGCGCCGCGATCCAGATAATACACGATGGGCCGTATGGGATCGCTTATCGCGGCGGTGGGGTCCTTCTTCTGGAGCCGATGGCGTGCAATCCTGCGCTGTTCCAGGCGGGCGTTCAGCGGCGCGGCATAATCCACAAACGCGTTTTCAAAAAACCCGGAACGTGGATCGAACTCGCGCGGTCTGAATCCGCTGTCGGGCAGCAGAATGAATGAATGGTGCGCGCGCACGGTTATCGAGTCGGGTTCCGGCGTAACGTCGCGAACCCAGGCGCCGGGATTGTCACCGGTAAACGTGAGGATCACTTCCGCTTCGGTGTTCTTGGGGAAGTTCTTCGTCTGCGGCAGGTAGACCGCGGATCGCGACGCATCCACTTTATATGTCCCCTGTTTCGCGCGCGCAAGTGCCGCCGAAATCGAATGCGCATCGCGCAGGAAGAACGGAGTGGCGTCCACCAGCACTCGCCCGCCTTCTTCCGCCTGAGCTTCAAAGCCCCACAGAACACTGCGTGCGAAGGACTCTTCCGCCGCGCGACGCTCGAACGGATCTGACGTTACCGCACGATAGCGGTAATTCGATTCAACCATCAACACCTTGGGCCCGCTGCGCTCGAACTTCACGATCCGCCCGCGGCCCAGTTGCCCGCGGTCAAGGCCGATGTCGTTCGATCCGATGCCCGCCGGAAGCGAGTCGAGGTACAGGAACTCGACGCCGAGTCTGTCGATCTCGAGCCAGAGCTTACCCGTCTTCTCTTCCCAGTAGAGCGGGAAGAATCCGGGGAGCTTCTGCATCGCAGCGGTTTTGGCGGAAATGGTGGGCGCGGGCTGCGCGGCGATGGCGAGGGACAGGCACAGGAAGAGAAGGGTGGTTCGCATGCGAAGACTCATCGTATCAGGCCGCGTGGGGGCGGAGAGTGTAGCACGGGTTTCGAAGCGTGGTCGTGAGAAGGGGTGGGGAAACGAAATATTCGACCTTGATTGCGCTGTCTGGATGTGGTTGTGGTGGTTGGGGATGCGGGCGCGGGTTAAGCCGAGTGACGAATATTGCGAGGACGTTCGTCACCGTGTGACTGGGGGTGCGGGGGGCGCTTATTCGAGGTCCTGGGACG
>JAYTVY010000239.1:0-2755 GCA_043743755.1 Bryobacterales bacterium
GGATGCCCCGCCGCGGAGCGGTAAAACGACTCCATGTCTTTGTGCAGCGCATCCAGACAGCTCTTCTTCGTGTACAACATATGACCCGCCTCGCAATACGTCAGGCGGACGTTTCCCGTCAGCGAGGCGTCCAGGCCCAGATGATCCATGGTGTATTCGGTGGCAAAAAATGGCGTCGCCAGATCGTAATATCCATTTGCCACCATCAGCCTTAAATTCGGATTCTGGGTCATGGCCTGCCGCAACAGCTCGGCTACATTGACGTAGCGATTCTGATAACGCGCGTAACTCCAAGGCTGTACTTTGCCTGTGAGGATCTCATAGGTCAGATCGGTTTCATACTTTAGCTCCGTACGCACATAGTCGTTGAAGCCCGCCGTATAAGCGCCATAGACCGACGCGTAGCTCGGATCGTATTCACCGCGCTCGCCCGCCGCATCCGCGTCCATGCCTTCCAAACGGCTGTCATAGCGTCCCACCGTGCGACCCTCGCCGCGCAATAGTTCCTTGGTGAAGCGCTGGATATTGATGCGCAGGTTGGACTGCTCCACGTACTGCGGCGACAGCCCCGTCAGTCGCGCGAGCTTTCGAGCCATCTGGGCACGCTCGGCGGCCGGCAGCTTGTCGCCCTTCATCAGCGCGGCGCTGTATTCGCCCGCGGCGAAGTGCCGCGCCTCCTCCACCGCCTTCGCGAGACTGCCCGATAGCTCCGCCGGAAGCTTTTTGTGATACCACGCCGTCGCCGTGTAGCTCGGCAGGAACAGGATGTATGGAAGATCGTTGCCGGGCGCGAAGCTGGCGGTTTCAAAATTGAGAATCGACGAAATAAGCGTGATGCCGTTCAGGAAAATGCCCTTGCCCATTAAATGCTCGGACAGTCCCGCCGCGCGCGTGGTCCCATAGCTTTCGCCGGCAAGGAATTTCGGAGAGCTCCAGCGATCGAACCGCGTCGTGTAAAGACGGATAAACTCGCCGACCGATTCCAGGTCGCCGTCGATACTATGAAACTGTTTGGGATCCTCGCCCGGCGCATTGCGGCTGAAGCCGGTAGTAACGGGATCGATGAACACCAGATCGGTAAAGGTGAGCGCGGTGTCGTCATTATCCACTACGCGGTAGGGAGGCGCGGGCTGTTCGCCTTCGGGCGGCATCGCGACGCGGCGCGGTCCGAATGCGCCCATATGCAGCCACACCGAGGAAGACCCGGGCCCGCCATTAAAGGTGAACGTAATCGGCCGCTTGGATTTGTCGGTGGCATCGTCCCGAGTGTAGGCAATAAAGAAAATGCTGGCCAGCGGCTTCCCGTCGTCTTTCTTGAGCACCAGCGTTCCGGTGGTCGCGGTGTAAGGGATCTTTTGGCCGCCGGCCGCGATGCTGTGTTGCGTAGTGGAGAGTTTCTCCACGGCCGGCGGCGCCGGAAACGAGGTGCGCCCCGCGGCCGCCGCGTCCGGAGCGGGCTCGGCGTCGCGCCGCGGCGGCTGCGCAAAGGATAAAGAGGCGCACCAGAATGCGCAGAGAACCATCCGGCGAATGTTCAAAAGTTGTCTCCCCGATTTCTGCCCTTGAATCAGAAAATATTGTATATCAGGACCCCGGCTGCTGGTTGCAATGAGAAACCTGGCTTTGGACCCAATCGCGAATCAGAGCCACTCCCTCGCGATGGATCACGGCGCGGCCGAGCTCAGGCATCATTACTTTGGGTGTGATGGAGTCCATGCGATGAACCAGGATCGATTCTTCGGCATTGCCGCCCACCACGTCAAAACGCAGATCGCCCGAGCCCTGTCCGGCCGACACCGGCACTTTGCAGAAACCCAGGCGCAGCGGATCGCGCTCGGTGGATGCCAGATATAGCCCCGAAGTATTGGCCTGTCCTTCCGGGTTGTGGCAGTGGGCGCAATTGATGTCGAGATAGGCGCGGGCCCGCGCATCCAGACTGCCGCTGGCCGCATCGTCCCACACCGGCGCGCGCGCGGCCTGTGTCGGATCTGGCGCGCCTTTCAGGTACCCGATGCGGGTCCAATACGCGAGCTGGTTGGCCCGCCCCTCGGCGTACGCGTACTCCTTGTTGAGATTGCGGGCCTTCGGCCCAATCGGCCCCGTGACTTTGGATTTGTCGTGACACTCCTTGCACTGGTTGGTGTTCGGGATCACGTAGTCGATCGTCAGCCCGCGGTAATGCACACTCACCGGATCGGGCGCAATTTGAAGCGTCGCGTCATTCTGCGCATCGTTCCAGACGTAAGGCAGGCCCACCCACCCAGTCTTGCCGCGCACCAGCAGCCGCGTCTCAATCAGCTTGTCGAACGCAAACGTCTTCGCGAGTATCGTGCCCACCGGAAAATCGAACGCATCGTCAGGCCGATAAGCAGCCGATGTCCCCGCCGGTAGCCAGACAAACCGCGACTTGGCAGCGTAATCGGAAAACAGCGGCGAGTTGAGATCGTACGGGATCACGCGCGCGTTCGGCTTCAGTTCCGCCAGCCGCCCCGTGAAAAGATTCCACGCGGACAACTTCCGCGGATAAGGCTCCGAGGCATGCTCCCGCACCCCGTGCGAACACCCAGCCAGCACCACTACCAGCAGCCATGTGGGGCAGGTTAGCAACCCGCGGGCCGATGTCCCATCGGCCCTCCCCAGCGCCCCCACTAGCCCCCTCCCACCGGCGTCAACGGCGGCAGACTACAGTCATAAGGCTTCAAATCATGACTAATCTTCTTAAACCCACCCCCCGCATCGTAGTTCGCGAATGAAG
>JAYTVY010000240.1:0-2585 GCA_043743755.1 Bryobacterales bacterium
CGACATCGCGGCGCACGTGGGAGTGGAGCTGTTCATTGTGGACCTCGGCTGGGCTCAAGGCCTTGGCGAGTGGTATGCCGATCCCGTCAAATTTCCCAGCGGCCTGCGCGCGCTCTCCGATTATGTGCATTCCAAGGGCATGCGATTCGGCCTGCACCTGACTCCCGGCGAAGTAGCCGCGAATTCCGCCGTGATCCGGTTGCATCCCGACTGGGCCTCCACTGAGCAGGACCATTACTTCAAGGGCGTCTCTCTGTGCCTTTCCAACGCCCCCGCCCAGCAGTGGATTGTGGAACAGATCAATCGCGTCATCGACGATTACAACGTCGATTGGATCCTGCAGGACGGCGAGAACATGGTCAAAAAATGTACCCGCGCAAATCACACCCATGATCCGCAAGACAGCAATTACGCCAATGCCGACCAGGGCATTGACGCGGTGGTGGAAGCGGTGTTGCAGTCCCATCCCAGCGTCGCCTGGGAGAATTGCGAGAACGGCGGCAACATGATGACCTTCAAGATGGTGCGCAACTACGTCACCTCCATCTTGAATGACGCCTCCGGCGCGCTGGCGTCGCGCGTGGCCGCCTACGGCGCTACTTACCCTTTCTCGCCCCGCTATGCCGATCGCTATTCGCCTGAAGAGCCCACCTCCGTCTACAACACCCGCAGTTACATGTTCGGCGGTCCCTGGCATCTCATGGACCGCTTGGCTGATTTGAACAACGGCCAGCTTATCTACGCCGGTTGGGAGTTCGCCCGCTACAAAGCCATACGCGAGCTCATCCGCAACGGCAAAGTCTTCCATTTGTCGGCGCCCGGCAATGGAAAGATCGACGCGCTCGAAGCTTACGATGCCGCCACTGATTCCGCCGCTGCTATCGTCACCCGCGAGGGCGGCGAAACCGGCCAGATCACCATCAAGCTGCTGGGCCTCAAGGCTCAGCATTCCTACAGCGTTACCTTTGCGAACGATCCGCAAATTCTGGTCCGCACCGGCGCTCAACTGGCGCAAGACGGCGTTGAAGTAAGTCTCCCGGATTCGCAAACCGCCGAAATCGTCTACGCCGTCAGTCGCCTATAATCGTCGGTTGTCCCCCCGCATCGCTGTCGTAGCTGTATTCCTGTGCGCGTTCGCCACGCTCGCCTGGAGAGTGGATCGAGTGGGACTCGCCGAAAGCGACGTCGATCCCGTCGCTCACATCCAGGCCCAGGACGAAGCCGTGTACGCCGCCGTTTCCCTCCATATGGCCGCGTCGGGCGGATGGCTCACTCCCATGTTTCTGGGCCGCTACGTATTCTTCAAGCCGCCGCTGCTGTACTGGCTGTCGGGCGGCGCGGCGAAGTTGTTTGGCGAGTGGGCCCTCCGCCTGCCGTCCCTCCTGGCTGGCGCGCTCATCGCCGCCATCCTGTTCCTGTGGGCCGGACGCGGCTTGGCCGGCATCGCCGCCGCGCTGCTGCTGCTTTCCAATCACATGTTCTTTGTACTGGCCCGCACAGCCTTGACGGACATGCTGCTGGCGTTATGGATGGTGCTCACGTTGTTCGCCGTGGCGCGCGATCCCAAGCTCGCGGGAGGCCTCGCGCCGTGGATGGCCGGCGTAGCCGCCGGCCTCGCCATTATGACCAAAGGCGTGGCCGGAGTATTGCCCTTGCTCATGCTCGCTGCCCTCGGAATACCCTGGCGCAGGTGGCTCTCTGTCTGCGCCATCGCCGCCGCTGTGTCCGTTCCCTGGCACCTGTACCACTTGGCCGTCCATACGCGCTGGTTCTGGGCCGAGTATGTTCGCAGCGAGCTGTTCACATGGGGCTTGGCCGCGCCCGAGCAGAGCGTAGGCGAACCCGCGCTGGTCTACTACGGCAAGAGATTGTTTCTTACCGATCCCGTCTTGTGCATCGCCGCCCTGGCCGCAATCCCCTTTCTGGTTCGCGAACGCAAGCGCCTCCTGACCTGCTGGATCGCTGTCATGCTGCTCGCCATGCTTGCGTTCCAGTATCACAACACCAGTTATCTGTTGCCTCTGCTGCCGGCCCTCGCGCTCCTGTCCTCCCGGTTCGCGAGCCGCTACTCGCTCGCGGCGCTGGTAATCGTATTCGCGGTAAAGGTCTGGTGCTGGGATCAGCCCTGGGGGCTGCCTTATCGCGCCGACCATCCCATGCCTTCCGTGGCGGGCCTGGAATCGTACGCCGGGCGTCATCGCCAGAATGAATTGATCCTCATCGATCCCGACGATCAGTTCGTGTCGTCCACCCTTCCTTTGCCGCATGTTCGTTACGTGATCTTCGATGCGCGGGCAACCCGCCCGAAGCTGCCGCTCGATTTCGAAGAGATCGGAATCACCGTAACCACGGACCAGTTCCTCCAACTGGATCGTTATCGCCCTGAGTTCGAGCAGCGCCTCGCCGGGTGGGGACTGCCGTCTGGCCAGCCCATCGCCACGGTGGTTCTCGCTGGCTCTGTTGACGATGTTCGCCGTATCGTCGCCAGCCGCCCCGGGAGCGACTTCTCTATACCCTCTAGCCTTGCCTCCGTCGCGGATGCCTCCCACCTTCTTTGGCTGTCTCCAGGCGCGAGAATATTCTTG
>JAYTVY010000241.1:0-3252 GCA_043743755.1 Bryobacterales bacterium
GCGCTGGCGGAAGGCGACGAGAACGTTCGCGAACAAAGGGCCCAGCGGCTGCGCGCCTTGAGCCAACTGCTTCCGCAAGTGAACGTCCGCCCCTCCATCTCCGAACAGCAAGTCAACCTGGCGGCGTTCGGATTCTCCGGATTTCCCGGCGTCCCCAGCGTGGTGGGGCCCTTTACGGTTTACGACGCCCGCGCGTCGCTGTCCCAGACATTCAGCCTGCGGGATCTGCGCAATCACCGCGCCGCGCAAGCCGAAGTGACGGCGGCGGAGTTCATGGCCCGCGATGCGCGCGAGCTAGTAACGCTGGTGTCTACAGGACTGTACCTGCAGGCCATCTCCGGACGCGTGCGCCTGGAAGCGCAGCAAGCGCAGGTAGCCACCGCGGATGCGGCGTATCGCCAGGCGTCTGACCGCCGCGCCGCCGGCACCGTGCCGGGGATCGACGTGCTGCGCGCTCAAGTGGAGTTTCAGTCCGAACAGCAGCGCATGATCTACTACGAGGGCGAATTCGAGAAGCAGAAACTTACCCTGGCGCGGGCCATCGGATTGCCGCCCGGCCAGCCATTCCGAATCGCCGAAGGCATGAAATACGAACGGCAGTCCGCGGGAGTAACGCTTGAGGCGACCCTCCAGCAGGCCTACCAGAACCGGCCCGATTACCGGGCGGCCGAGACTCTGGTGCATGCGGCCGAGCTCGCGAAATCCGCGGCGCGCGCGGGACGGTATCCTTCCGCCAGCCTGGACGCGAATTACGGCGTAATTGGACCTTCGCTTACCAGCCTGCATGGAACTTTCGCGGTTGCGGGCGCCGTGGACATTCCGATTTTTCAGGGCGGCCGTGTGCAGGCGGATGTGGAAAGCGCCGATGCCCTGCTGCGCCGGCGGCGGGCGGAACTGGAAGATCTTCGGGGCCGTATCGATGCAGAAGTGCGGATCTCGTTCATCGATATTCTCGCGTCGTCGCGCCAGGTGGACGTCGCGGTGCAGAACGTCGAGCTCGCGAAATTGCAGTTGGTCCAAGCGCAGGATCGCTTCGCGGCCGGCGTTACCAACAATCTGGAAGTGGTGCAAGCTCAGCAGGCGGTAGCGCTGGCCAATGAAAATTCTATCGCGGCTTTGTACACCTTCAACGTCGCCAAAGCCTCCCTGGCCAGGGCGCGCGGGGACGCCGAGCAATCCATCACAGACTTCATCAGGAGGGTCAAGTAGGTGCCACAGCGAGAGACCGAAGAGATCGAACAGCTACGCGAAGAGGTCCGGCGCCTTCAGGAGCAAGAGCGAAACAGGGATGGCGCGGCGGCTGGGAAAGCCCAGCCGGAAACGAAGCCGTCTGCCGCGACGCCGGAGGGACCCAAGCCCGGATTCTTTCGAATCCATCCCGTTAAGAGCCTGGTGGGCCTGATCATTCTGGTGGCGCTGCTGGTGGCCGGGTACCTTTTCTGGCAGTACCTGGGAACCTACGAATCCACCGACGATGCTCAGATCGATGGTCATGTGAACGACATAAGCACGCGCGTCACCGGTGTGGTGAAGGCGGTGTACGCCAGCGAGAATCAGAGCGTGAAACAAGGCGATTTGCTGGTGGAACTGGACGACCGCGATTACCAGGTGAGCCAGCAGCGCGCGCAGGCGAATTTAGCGCAGGCAGAGGCGCAGACTCGCGCCGAAGCGCCCTCCGTGCCCATCACGCAGACCAATACACAAACCCAGATCTCGGTATCGCGGTTCAGTATCGCCAGCGCCGAAGCGGGCATCGCGGCTGCCCGGCGGGACTATGAAGCGCAGCTTTCCCGCGCCACTCAGGCCGAAGCAAATAATGCCCGTGCGCAGGCCGACCTGCAGCGCTACAGCATTCTGGTCAAGAAAGACGAGGTTTCCCATGAAGAGTATGACCAGCGGGTAGCGTCCGCCAAGGCCGCGGCTTCCCAGGTGGAGTCGGAAAAGTCCGTCGCGGCAGGTCTGCGGCAGGTAATCGAACAAAGACAGGCTGCGCTATCCCAGGCCAAGAGCCAGCTCAACGAAGCGACGGAAAACGCCCCGCGGCAGGTGGCGGCCCAGCAGGCGACCAGCGAGTTGCGGCGGGCGGGCGTGGCATCGGCGCGGGCCGCCGTGGAAGAAGCGAGGCTCAATCGCAGCTATACCAGGATCTTCGCTCCAGTGGCCGGCGTGATTGGCAGAAAATCCGTCGAAGTGGGACAGCGCGTCCAGCCGGGCCAGCAGCTGATCGCGATCGTGCCGTTGGAGGATGTCTGGGTGACGGCCAACTTCAAGGAAAATCAACTGGGGCGTCTGCGCACCGGGCTGCGCGCCACCATTCACGTGGACGGCGCGAATAAAGACTACGAGGGCTACGTCGAAAGCATGCCCCCCGCGACCGCGGCGAAGTTTAGCGTGCTGCCTCCGGAGAACGCCAGCGGCAATTACGTGAAAGTGGTGCAGCGCCTGCCCGTGCGGCTTCGTTTCAAGCAGGGAGCGGACCCCGAGCATCGCTTGCGGCCGGGCATGTCGGCGGTCCCCAAAGTATGGGTCCAGTAGGACAGGCCTCCGGCCTGTCTCCGCGACCTAAACGCTGCTGCGCTTGCGCTCGTACGGCTTTTTCAAGTACTTCGCCGCCTCTTCCTGCGCGCCCTGCGTGTTGTCCCGGGTGCGGATGGCGTGGTTGTACTCGTTCACCGCGCGATCGCGCTGGCCGGTGACGTCGAAGATCATGCCCAGGTGGATGTGCGCCCAGACTTCGGTCCACTTCGGATCCAGATCTCCATTCAGCGATTCGCGGAATTCGTTCGCGGCGGACTGGTAGTTATTCTGCAGGAAGAACATCTCGCCCACACGGTAATGCGCCAGTGAGCTGTTGCGGCTGACGTCCAGCGCCTTCTGATATTCCTTCAATGCCTCGGCGAATTCGCTCACCTCCGCGAACTGCTCGCCGCGGCGGATAGCCACCGCCACGCGCGTCGGATTCGTGAAGCGCAGCACGTTGCCATTGGGGTCAATGGTCACCGACTTCGGCTTTCCGAACGTGTCGATGGTGAATTCCGTGGAGGTTCCCACCACGTCCACTTTCTTCTCCTCGGGATTGCCCTCGGTCTCGATCTTCAAATCCACGGGCATGCGGAAGGTGTCCAGGTCCTGTCTGATCTTGCCCATCACCCGGAAACCTTTTTGGGTTCGAAACACGGTGTACTCCAGCTTGAACTCGGGTGCGCCGCTCGACTCTATCCATTGCAGAAAGAAGTACTGCAGGTTCTGGCC
>JAYTVY010000242.1:0-4386 GCA_043743755.1 Bryobacterales bacterium
CCCCGCGTTGGTGGCGGCGGCGATGCCTGCGTTCACGATGAGCGCCTGTAACTTGATGCGCGGATCGGCGGCCGCATACTGCTCCATCACGGAAGACAGCCGGGCGTCGGAGGATGCGTCATCCACCAGAATAAGTTCCCAATGGATATAGGACTGCCGCAATACGGACTCGATGCACTCTTTCAGATAATCCCCGGGCGTACGGTAAACCGGTATTACGATGCTGATTTTCGGCTGACCGGACCACATGCCGGATTCACTGCGAAAGCGCGCCAGTTCTTCGGCTTTGGGAGCATGTAACTCGGCCCATACTTCATACTCGGTGCGCGGGTCCAGCCAGATGGTTCGGGTGGCTTCCACCGAGTTTCCCTGGGTGGAAATTCCCCGCACCCGAATCGTATGGGTTCCGGAAGTCAGATGCCCGGTGGGCGCTCCCCACATGAACCCCGAGTAGCCGGAATTCTTGAAGCCCTGATAATGTGTCTGCACGTCCCGCCGCGGAAAACCGTAGAGAGTTTCATAGGGCCCGTCCTCATCCAGCCAGACCTCGACCCGCTCCACGCCCCGCTGTGCCGCCACCCAGCCGCGCACTCTCAGAATGGAGCCGCGGAAGACAGCCTGGGCAATGGCAGGGACATCGATGAACATGGCCAGTTGCTCGGGCGGCGGGGGCGGCGATGTTTCCGGAATGGAATCGGCAGCCGCCGCCGGTGCCGCAACCAGCCGCGGCCGCGCGCCGAACAGGCGCTCCAAGGGGCGTCCCAGCGCCACCAAGGTCCGCCACACGCGGCTCCCATAGATCCCGCTCAGGCTGGCGTGCAGAGCCGCAATCACGCGCCCCGCTTGCTCCAGCCGCGAATCGAGTTCTTCCAGCCGAATGGCCTGCGCTCTCGCCGTCTCGCGAAGCTGATCGTACCGCGCCGTGAGATCCACCAGCAGATCGGCCGTCTTTTGCTCAGACGCCGGCTCTCGACGCCTCAGCAGCAGCGCCTGGGGAGTGAGAAACCGCGCGTCATAGGAGCGGTCTGGAACGAAGTGAAACTCGGCGAACAGGCGCAGCCACCACACCTCCGGTTTCACGTTGACGTGCGTGGGCTCATCGAAATCCGATGGAGTGGATGAGAACAGGATCGCGTCCGTGGCGCGGCTCATATTGAGAATCGCCGCGCGCGACTGCTCTTCGCTGAGGTGCTCCAGCACCTCGATGCAGGTGATGAGATCGAATCTGCCCGCGATCGGCTCTTCCAGGGAGGCTACTTTGCAATACGGCGCAATATCCGGCCGCACCTGGGCGATCGCATATGCCGAAACATCCAGACCGTACGCCTCCACGCCGCGGTCCCGCAGGGTCTCCACCAGGAAGCCCATGGCGCACCCGGCATCCAGCACCCGTTTGGGGGCCAGGCTCGCGACAATTCGTTCCGCGATGCCGGAGAAGAAATTCAGCCAGTGAGGATGTTCGCGCGTATAAGGAATAGGACCGCAGTGCGATTTGAAATATTCGCTTCCGTAAACCATTCCAGGGTCTGAGTCTCGGTTCATTCTAGCGCGCTCCAGCAAGACCCGCGAGTGTACAATGGGGGGAATGCAACCCCGAAGGCGCTGGAGTGGGGACTACTTTTTTCTCCTTTCCAATCTGGTTCAAAAGGACTTCAAAATACGCTATCGCAACATGTCTCTGGGCGTATTCTGGAGCCTGCTGAACCCCATCATCATGATGGCGGTGCTCACCTTCATCTTTACGCGCATCTTTCCTCCGTCGGTGCCGCAGTTCCCGCTGTTCCTGCTCTGCGGGCTTATTCCATTCAACTTTTTCGCCATTTCCTGGATTACCGGAACCACTTCCCTGGTGGAAAACACGAGTCTGCTCAAGCGCATCGCGGTGCCCCGCAAAGTTTTCCCGCTGGCCTCTATTTTGTCCAACTGCGTTCACCTCGCCATCCAGCTGGGATTGCTGCTGATTCTGGTGATGATCTTCGGCCGCGGAGCCACACTGCAGTGGCTGTGGCTGCCCCTGATCTGGGCCTTGTTCATTACCTTCGTGTTCGGGCTTTCCCTGGTTTCTTCCGCCGTCAACGTCTACATCCGCGACGTCCGCTACGTGGTGGAATCCGCCAATACGGTGCTGTTCTGGCTGGTGCCCATCTTCTATTCGTTCGCGGCGATTCCGCCGAAGTACACCGAAGTCTATCGCTTCAACCCGGTGGCGGCGGTGGTGCTGATGCTGCGTTCCATCCTGCTGGAGGGGCGCGCTCCCGAATGGTCCACGATGCGCAATCTCATGCTGGTGGCCGCGGTTACGCTGACCATCGGAATGTTTGTATTCAATAAACTCAAGAGCCGGTTTTTTGAGTATCTGTAAACCCGCATGCCTCTGATCCGGTTTGAGAATGTTTCGAAATGGTTCCCCCACGCCACGGGACGCCAGTTATTGCGGCGTCACATCCTGCACTGGTTCACGCCCCCGGTGGAGCATCACCAGTTTCAGGCGTTGAAGCGGGTGTCTTTTGAAGTGCAGCCCGGCGAGAGCCTGGGCCTGGTGGGATCGAACGGAGCCGGCAAGAGCACGCTGCTCGCGCTGGCCGCCAGCCTCGCCACGCCGGATGAAGGAACCGTCGAGGTGAACGGGCGCGTGGCCGCATTACTGGAGCTGGGGTCGGGGTTTCATCCCGATCTGACGGGCGCGGAAAATCTGCTGCTCAACGCATCCCTCCACGGCCTGACCCGCAAGCGCGCGGGCGAGATGATGGATCGCATCGTCGAATTTTCGGGACTCGAGGAATTCATCGGCGAGCCTTTGCGAACGTATTCCAGCGGCATGGTGATGCGCCTGGCCTTTGCCGTCGCCATCCATACCGACGCCGACTTGATTCTCATCGACGAAGTGCTGGCGGTGGGCGATTCCGCGTTTCAGACGCGCTGCATGGACGCACTCTACGAATTTCGGCGCTCCAAAAAGTCGATTCTGTTTGTTTCGCACTCCGCGTACGCGGTGCAGAAGATGTGCGACCGCGCTTTGTGGCTGGACCGCGGCGAAGTAGTGATGACGGGCGAGGTCAACCCCGTGCTCGAAGCATATGAAGGCCGTCCGGCGCTTGAGCGACCGGTCTGACCGGGATCAGGGCGTGATATTGATGGTCTGGGTCCGCGTTAACGGTCCCGTGCCGGAAGATCCGGAAGCTGTCGCAGTCACCGAGTGCTGTCCCACGCTCAGCGATGCCGCGGACATTTGAAAACTCCAGCCGCTGTTGGTGTAATCGCTGCGATTGAATGCCTGTGCGACATCCGGCCGCGCGATGCCCAGCGTCGCCGTTCCCGCGCTGACGCCGTCTATCAAAACGGTGACGCTCTGCACAGGCGCGCCGGTGGCTGTATCCGCCGCCCATCCGCGCACGAACAGAGTGGCGCTCTTGGATACGTTCGCTCCGCCTTGCGTGTCGCCGGCCATATCCACGTAGCCGATCTCCTGGCCGCCGCCGGCGGTAATGTTCACCGTCAAGGTTCGCAACAGCGTCCCGGTACCCGACGATCCCGTGGCCATGGCCGTCACCGAGTGCTGCCCCACGCTCAACGACCCGGTAGACATTTGAAAACTCCAGCCGCTGTTGGTGTAATCGCTACGGCTGAACGCCTGCGCGACATCCGGACGCGAGATGCCCAGCGACGCCGTGCCCGCGCTGGCGCCATCGATCAGCACGGTCACGCTCTGCACCGGCGCGCCGCTGGCGGTATCGGCCGCCCAGCCTCGCACAAACAGCGTCGCGCCTTTCGGCACGCTGGCGCCCCCCTGCGTGTCGCCGGCCATATCCACGTAGCCGATCTCCTGGCCGCCGCCCGCCGTAATGTTGACCGTCCGGTTTCGTAGCAGACTCCCGGTGCCGGAGGGTCCCGTCGCCGACGCGGTAACCGAGTGCTGACCCACCGCCAGAGCCGTGGTGGACATCTGGAAGTGCCAGCCGCTATTGGTGTAGTCGCTGCGGTTGTAGGCCTGTGCGACGTCGGGCCGGGCGTCACCCAGGGTCGCTGTCCCCACGCTGTTGCCGTCCACAAAGACCGTCACACTCTGCACCGGCGCGCCGGCCACTGTATCCACCGCCCAGCCGCGAACAAACAGCGTCGCGCCTTGGGGCACATTCGCGCCGCCCTGAGTGTCTCCAGCCATATCCACGAACCCGCTCTCCTGGCCGCCTCCGGCAGGCATCGGGATGGTAGTGAAACTCCAGACCGGCGACTGCACCGCATTCGCGCCGTTCTTGGCGGTCACGGACCAGTAGTATTTCGTCGAAAAGTTCAGCGGTCCGGTGATTGGCCAGGTATTGCTTGCGATCCCCGCTGCAAAGACCGGGGGCGGGTTGGTAGTGCCGAACGACAGATCGTACGACGTGG
>JAYTVY010000243.1:0-4891 GCA_043743755.1 Bryobacterales bacterium
CGGATCGAATCACCACGGACCCCGCGCCAACCTTGACGTTGCTGCCGATGGTGATGCCTCCCAGGATTTTCGCTCCGGTTCCCACCACTACGTTATTGCCCAGCGTGGGATGCCGCTTGCCGCGCTCCTTGCCGGTTCCGCCCAAGGTCACGTTCTGGTAGATCAGGACGTCGTCGCCGATCTCGGTGGTTTCGCCGATCACCACGCCCATTCCGTGATCGATGAAAAAGCGTCTGCCGATCTGGGCGCCAGGGTGGATCTCTATGCCCGTCAGACTGCGGCTGAATTGCGAGATAAGCCGCGCGGGGAATCGGAAGCCCCGTAAATAGAGGCGGTGCGCCAGCCGGTGCAGCAAGATGGCGTGAAACCCCGGATAGCAAAAAACGATCTCAAGCACACTCTGAGCCGCGGGATCTTCCCGGAAAATGGTATCGATTTGCTCGCGGATGGCTCCGAACATGGGCGTGCTGCCATTATCTCCGATGCGGCACGGCGGTGACAGGTCGCAACAATCGGCATCGCGGGCTATCATGGGTGCCATGAGCACGCGTTTTGCAGTTGTCGCGCTGGTGTCCATTCTCACCGCCTGCTCCAGCCCGCCGGATACCGCCAAGTCTCCAGCGCCGGCGCCCAAGCGCGTTGCCGCCAGCTCGAATCCGGTCGCCCGGTATATCGAGCTCACGGGTCTGCGCCTGGGCGAGAAAGGTCCGGGAAAATTAAGCGTCCGCTTTGGCGCGGTGAATCATTCCGATGCCGATCTGGGCGATCTGGTGATGGAAGTGCAGCTCAGCGCCACCACCGCCAAAGCCGGCGAGCCTCCGTTCGCCACGTTCTCGGCGAAGGTGGGCCCGCTTGGCCCGCGGGAATGGAAGGATGTGGACGTGATCGTTCCCACCAAACTGCGCGTTTATGAGCTGCCGGACTGGCAGTATGTAAAGGCCGATTTCCAGGTTACTGAACCGAAATGATCATTGCGTCGAAGCCCGCCTGATTCGCCGCTACGGTCTTTTGGGGTCCCGTAAATTTGAAAAAGATGGAGCCCTGCGCGGTTTCGACAATTGCTCCTAGCAGCCGGTAGCCGCCCTTCGGCGCCCCTGCGGGAGCATTCGGGCCGCCCATGCCGGTGTATGCGCCCGCGATGTCTACCGTTGTGACCTTCAGTCCGTGAACGGTCTTATTCTGGATCTTCGGCTTCCCGTCAGGCTGGGGAAACTGTCCGATCCAGCGGTCGAGATTGGCCTGCACGCTGCCGCCTTGGCCGGGACCAAAATAATACACGCCGCACTCGCCGCCCTCGGGCACCAGATAGGTGGCCAGCCGCATTTGACGCTGCGCCTGGGCTTGCCAGGTCTTGGGAGGCGTCCAATTCACTCCCGCGCCCGAATCGGCGGCCAGACACCCGGCAGCCAGTAGCAAAAGACATGCTGTTTTCATTTGAGCGGCCGCCTACCGGCTGGAACCGGGTTCTTTCGCGAGCTTTATTTTGGCGTTCTCGAGCTTCTTTTGGATCTTCGCCACCTCGGCATGATCCTGCTCGCTGGGCGCGCTGGCCTCCCACGCTTTCAGTGAGCTCTGCCATTGCGCGATGGCCTCGCGCGTCTTGCCTTCGTGAAAATAGACGTCGCCCAGGTGATCCTGCACCGTGGGATCGTGCGCCATGCCGGCCAGCGCGTGCTTCAACTCTTCCTCGGCTTCAGGCAGCTTGTTCAGACGGAAGTAAACCCAGCCCATGCTGTCCAGATACGCGCCATTGTTCGGTTCCTTGGCCAGTGCCCGCTTGATCATGTCCTGGGCCTCCTGCAGGCGAACGTTCCGGTCCGCCAGCATATACCCGAGATAGTTGAGCGCGGCGGCGTTATCCGGATTCACCGACAGCACCTTGCGAAACTCGGCTTCGGCGGCGTCAAAATTCTTCTGGCGCTCATACATCGATCCGCGCAGGAACAGCACTGCCTCTCTGTCTTCCTTGTTGGTGGAAAGTTTCTCGGCTTCGTCCAGCGACTTGGCCATCTCCGGGAAGTTCTTGGCCTTCTCCTGGATCTGCGCCAGTGACAGCCACGTTTCGCGATCATTCTTGCCGTCGAACAGCTTGCGCGTTTCCGCGGCCGCCAGGTCGGTCTTGCCGAGGTCCGCCAGCAGCGTAGCCCGCACCGAGCGTACCATCCGATCCTTGGGATATTTCTTCGCGGCCGCATCGGCCTCGGCTTCGGCTTTGCCAAACTCTTTGGCTGCCCGCCAAGTATCGATAATCTGCGCGGATGACCGCGCGCCCGAATCCGGATCCAGCGTGCCGATCTCGCGGAAGGACTCCACCGCAGCCGGGTAATTTTCAACCGACCGGTGCAGGAACCCGAGCTTCTCCAGCAGGACGATTCGATTCTGCTTTTCGCTGGCGCTGTAAGAGGTCTTGGTACTGGCGGCCAGCAGATCCGTCAGCGTCTTGATGGCGTCCCGCGGCTTGCCTTCGGCTTCCAGCAGGCTCACCTCGTTGAATTGGATTTCGAGGCTCGCCGGTTCCAGCTCCTTGGCCTTCTCGCTGGCTTCGTGGGCTTTCGCGTAGTCGTGCTTCTGCCGGTACGCCTGGGAGATTCGCAGCCAGGATTGGACGTCGCGTGGATCTTCCGCCACCAGCTCCTGATAGATCTTCAGCGCCGCGTCCAGCTGGTCCGTCAGCAGCAGGTCCTGCGCCAACGCATGCTTGATTTCGTTATTGCCCGGCTGCTGGTCAAGAGCCCGGCGCAGGGTCTCCACGGCCAGTGGATAGTCATGCATCTGCTCGTAGGCGCTCGCCAGCGTGGTGAGACTGCGCGGATTGGGATTCTTCTCCGCCGCGCGCCGCAGCAGATCGGCCGCCTGCTTCGTCTCGCCCAGATCCGCATAAACCAACGCCAGACCGGTCATGGCGTCGTCATTGTCAGGATCCAGTTCCAGCGCCTTTTTATATGCCTTCACGGCCTCGGCGGAGTTTTGCGCGATCTTCTGCAGACGTCCCAGCATCAGCCAGCCGTCGATGTCCTTCGGCTCCAGAACGGTGATCTTCTGATATTGATCGATCGACTTCCGGAGCATCTCCTCGTCTACTTTATTGGCCTGGCTGTCCCCGATCATCCGGGTGTAAATGCGGGCCAGGACGCGCCGCGCGGATACGTCGTTGGGATTGGCCTTCAGGGCCTCCTCCGCCTCGGTAACCGCCTCGCGCAGGCGGCCGGACTGGATGTATAGCTCGGAGAGTTCTTCGGTGATGAACGTGGCCGAAGGGTCTTCTTTCAAAGCCTCGCGATAGCTATCGATAGCTTTGTTGAAATAGTCCGCGCGGTTCGAATAAGCGCCGGCCAGCTCGGCATAGAGGTGTCCCAGCGAATAGTGATAATATGCCGATGCCTTGTCGGGCGGCTTCTGCCCGAAGGCCGCCACTGCCGTCAACAGCAAGCAGGGCAAAGTCTTATTGCGGAATAACCAGGACATCACTTTTAGTATAACCCCCGTTTGACACTGCCTCGGCTCGCGTGCCATCATTGCCCATAATCTTCAGTTGTCGGCAATATGACTGCCAGGCTAATAGCACTTGCCGCGCTGGTCGCCTCCGCGGGGTCCGCCCAGACTATTTACGGCGCCGCTTTCAATGGAGATACGCCGTCCAGGCTTTACTCCATTTCGCCCACAACCGGCGCCGCCACGCTGATCGGCCCGATTGGTTTCGGCGTGGTGAGCGCCATCGCCTTGTCTCCCGGCGGCACGCTGTACGGCGTGGGACAGGACCTCAACGGCTTCGAACTATTCACCATCAATACAACCACTGGGGCTGGAACGGTAGTGGGTCTAACAGGCGTCAACTCCCCGTTTCAGGACATGGCGTTCCGCTCCGACGGCGTTCTTTTTGGTTACAGTGGCGGCAGCATCTACACCGTAAACGTCTCCACAGGGCACGCCACGCTGGTGGGCAACACCACGAAGTTTCCGGATGGCAACGGCCTTGCGTTCTCCTCCTCGAACGTGCTGTACACCGCAAATCAAATTGAGTTGGATATCGTCAACCAAACCACGGCCGCTGTCACCACGGTGACGCCCTTGAACTACGGCTCGGCGTTTGGACCCGGCGAATCGCGCGCGAATGGAATGAAGTTCAGCCCGCTGAACGGAACGCTTTATGCTTCGGTAGTCAACGGGGGTCCTGGCTCCGCGTGGTCCCTCGCCACCATCAACATTTCAACCGGTGTTGTCACGCGCATCGGGCCCACCGTCCCTGGAATCGACGCACTCGCGGTCTCCGGCACAACCGGGCCGCCCCTGCCCACACCGGTCCCCGCTTCGTGGCTGCTGACTGCTGCCGGTCTCGCGGGCGTGGCGCTGTATCAACTGCGATACCGCCGCCGCGAGTAACACAGGGCCGGGCCCTGTCACCTACTTCGTGATGGCGCCGCAGGCGATGCGGTCGCCCGCATTCCCCGCCGGATCGCTCTTCAGATCGTCCGCCTTGGCGTGGATCACCAGCGCCGTCCCGCCGTTCGCGTATATCCCGTGATCGCTATCGTCCATCTTCACCCTCGGATCGGCAATGGTCACCTTCGCGGTGCCGTTCGCCTTCACCGTGAAGTTAGGCATATCCCCGGCGTGCGGCCCTTCCGGATTATCCAGGCCGTGATGCTTCTTATCGGGATTGAAGTGAGGTCCCGCCGTAGTGAAACCGGGAGCTTCGCATTTGGCGTTCTGGTGGATGTGCAAAGCGTGATCCCCGGCGGGCAAATTTTTCAACGCCAGCTTGATGGTGACCCCCGCGCCCTTCTTCTCGGAAATGGTCCCGGTGCCAACGCTCGCTCCCTTGGCGTCCTTCAGCTCCACAACCACCGGCTTGCCCGCGGCCCACAGAAATGCCGCGCCCGCAATGCCCGCA
>JAYTVY010000244.1:0-2732 GCA_043743755.1 Bryobacterales bacterium
ATGGAAGCCGCCGAGCCAGGAAGTAGAAGACGAACTGAAGGAAGCCGACGCGTTGCTGGTGGTATAGGACGGGATAGAAGTCCGGGGGAACATCATCCAGAAGATGCACGCATCTTAATGACGAGGCAGACAGCCCGCGTTTTAACTGATTCTATTGAATCATTCAGAAATATCCCTATAGTACGGAGCCGGTAAAGATATCTCCTCCGCAACCGTACGGAAACAATTCGATTTAGAGTGCGTCCCACAAGCATGAAGCTCTTCACGGCTTGTTCGATTCTCTCGCTGCAGCTTACTTCCTCTTTGATTGCCGGCACGCCCGCCGCTGCCTCCGCGACCACCCAGAAAGCGCCCGCTTTTTACCGGCAGCGCGACGGCCGCACAGTTCGGGCAACACCCCGAGCCGCCGGCGATCCGGTAGTTGTAAACGCCGCGAGCTTCGAGCTTGGCGTGAGCCCGGGCGCGCTGGCCACGATTTTCGGGACGGGCCTCTCCCTGGTAAATGGAGTGGTGGTGGCAAATACCAATCCTTTCCCTCTTCAACTGGCCGACGTTAGCGTTCTGGTCAACGGCGTCTACGCGGCGATCTTCAGCGTGGCTTATGCCAATGGCGAAGATCAGATCAGCTTTCAGGTTCCCTATGAAACTCCTACCGGCCCCGGCGCGGCTTCCATAGAGATTCGAAGTAATGGGAACACTGTAGGATTCATTACAGCCGACTCGTTTACCGAAGATCCGGGGATCTTTATGTACGGAGGGAGATATGCCGTAGCCGCCCGGGGAACCGACTATTCGCTCATTGGTCCGCAAAATCCCGCCCGGCCCGGCGAAGTGATCATCCTCTATACAACCGGGCTGGGACCCTTGTCTTTGAATCTTGTAGACGGATATGGCGCCCCTTCCGACCCGCTGGCATACACAATTGACCCATTTCAAGTGATGGTGGACGGCGAACAAGCCCAAGTACTCTTTTCGGGCTTAGCCCCAGGGTTTGTAGGACTATATCAGCTGAACATAAGGCTGCCGTTCGATCTTCGCGCAGGAAATTTAGACCTGCAAATCCTGTCGCAATACGCCAACAGCGCCATCGCCACGCTGCCGGTGCAGTAGGAAGCCTCGCTTTCACTATAAGAGCTTTCTATTCGGTCCATAGAGGATTCTTCTAGCGACGCCCGGACGGTGTGGGTGATTATAGGACATGCCGTCTCGCATCTGGCTGGGGCTGTTTTTACCGGTGATCCTGTTCGCTCAAACGCCTGTGGACGCCCGGATCGCGGCGGCTCAAAGCGCGGGTGACAACGCCTGGATGCTGACATGTGCGGCGCTGGTCCTGATGATGACTGGACCGGGGCTGGCGCTGTTCTACGGCGGACTGGTGCGCCGCAAGAACGTACTCGGCACCATGATGCACAGTTTCGTGCTGATGGCAGTGGTGACAGTGCTCTGGGCGGTGGTGGGATACAGCCTGGCGTTCGGAGAAGGCTGGCCGGTGCTGGGCGATCTGCGCTATGCGTTCCTGAACAATGTCGGCGCGGCGCCGAATGCGGACTACGCGGGAACGATACCCCAGCAGACGTTCATGATCTACCAGCTGATGTTTGCCATCATCACGCCGGCTCTGATCTCGGGCGCGTTCGCCGAGCGGATGAAGTTTAGCGCGATGCTGCTGTTCATGGTGCTCTGGACGCTGATCGTGTATTTTCCGATGGCGCACATGGTGTGGGGCAAAGGCGGATTGCTGAACGCATTCCTGGGCGGGAAGATTCCCACTTTCGATTTCGCGGGTGGAACCGTGGTGCACATCACATCGGGCGTATCGGCCCTGGTGTGCGCCTTATATCTGGGAAAGCGGCGCGGGTATCCGGGTGAGCCTATGAAGCCGCATTCGGTGGTGCTGAGCGTGATTGGAGCGTGCCTGCTATGGGTGGGGTGGTTCGGATTCAACGCGGGCAGCGCGCTGGCCGCGTCGCCGCTGGCCACCAGCGCGTTCGTGGCGACGCACTTTGGCGCGGCCGCGGCAACGCTGGGCTGGATGCTGGCTGAGTGGCTGCAGAACGGCAAGCCCAGCATGCTGGGCGCTATCTCGGGAGCGGTGGCCGGACTGGTTGCCATCACGCCGGCGTCCGGATTCGTGAAGCCGTTTCCCGCGCTCCTGATTGGATTCGCGGCGGGAGTGGTGTGTTATCTGATGGTGACCGCGGCGAAGCGGCGCTTCGGCTATGACGATACCTTGGATGCATTCGGAGTCCACGGCGTGGGCGGAACCGTGGGAGCGATTCTGACCGGAGTATTCGCCACCAATGCGGTGAACGACGGATTGAAGGACGCCGCGGGAAAAGCGCTTCCGCTGGGGTGGGTGGATGGGAACGGGTGGCAGGTGGTGAATCAACTGGCGGGCGTCGGCATCGCCTGGGTGCTGGCCATTGTGGGGACGCTGGTGATCCTGAAGATCTGCGACGCCCTGCTGGGCGTTCGGGCGGCACCGGAACAGGAACTGGAAGGCCTCGACCTCAGCATGCATGGGGAAGAGGGATATAATTTCGAGTCGTAGTTATCATTAACAATGACATGAAAAAAATCGAAGCCATTATCCAGCCCCACAAGCTCGAAGAAGTCAAGGAAGCGCTCAAGGCCATCGGCATCGACGGCATGACCGTTACGGAAGTGCGCGGCCACGGCCGGCAGAAGGGGCACAAGGAGATTTACCGGGGCATGGAGTATCAGGTGGATCT
>JAYTVY010000245.1:0-3552 GCA_043743755.1 Bryobacterales bacterium
TCCGGATGCTGCTCGAAGGCTGCTCGCGCGAGCATGTGCATACCGTCGCGGAACGTACTGAAACCAGGGACGTTCGGTGAAGTAATGAACCGATTCGTAACAAGAACGGCAACGGTTTGGAACTAGACAGTGGTTGGCATCCGGCGCAGTATTGCGAAACAGGCGTGGTGAATTTGTGCGAGACCTACATTTCAAGAGACAGCGGGAGGGAGTTGCGATGAGTATGAAAGCTGGCAGCAGCGCAAACCGAATTTTGGCAGTGGTTCTGGCGATTTTTCTGGCCGGGAGCAGCATGTCATGGAGCCAGGACGTTACAGCCGCGATCAACGGCCAGGTTACCGATCAATCCGGCGCGGCGCTCACGGACGCTCTGGTAACTGCCCGTGACGTCGACCGGGGCACCGCTTGGCCCACGCACACCAACACCGGCGGTTTCTATAGCCTGCCCCGGTTGCCCATCGGCACCTACGAGATCCGGGTGGAATCCAAGGGTTTCCAGACGGTCGTGCAGCGCTCCGTGGAACTGGTGCTCAATCAAACCGCGCGCATCGACTTTCACATGCAGCTCGGCCAGGTAAGCCAGACCATGGAAGTGACCTCAAGCGCTCCCTTGCTGCAGACAGAGAGCACTCAGATCAGCACCGTGATGGGCTCGCACGCTATTGAGAGCCTGCCTCTGGCAACCCGGAACTACAATCAGCTGGCTCTGCTGATGCCGGGCGCGGTCACCACCAGCCCCGCATCCTTCAATACCGGCCAATCCACCTTCAACTCCGGCCGTCCCTACATCAACGGCAACCGCGAGCAGGCCACCTATTATCTGCTGGACGGGATGGAGAACATCGAGTTCGTGGATAATAACGTCGCATTCTCCCCCAACGTGGACGCCATCCAGGAATTCAACGTGGTCACCAACAATCCCAGCGCCGAGTACGGACAGTTCCTGGGCGGAGTCATCAGCGTCAGCCTGAAATCCGGCACCAACGGATTTCACGGCAATGCCTTCGACTTTTATCGCAATGACATCTTCAACGCCAATGAGTGGTCCAGGAACTTCAGCGCGGACCCGGCCGTGAATAGCGCGCCCGCGAACCTGCGCTGGAACGAATTCGGCGGCACCTTCGGAGGGCCCATCAAGAAGAACAAGCTGTTCTTTTTCGTCGATTACCAGGGCTCGCGCTTTGACACCCCTGCGACTCCGGGCACCGTCAATACTTTCTCAGACCAGCAGCGCGCCGGGAATCTCTCCGACATTCCCGGGATCAAACTCAACTACCCTGGCACCACGGTTGCGATGCCCGCCGACCTCACCAAGGCCGCTATCTGTGGAGCCGGCCAAAAGATGGGCTCCGCACCCTGCATCACGGGCCTGAGTCCCACCGCGCTGAAGATCATCGGCGTGCTTCCCAAGGCCAACCTGCCCGGTCTGCTCAACAACGCGTCCAACACGCAGCAGACTTATGTGCACGGCAATCAGGGCGACGCCAAGGTGGATTACAGCCTGTCGGACAAGGATCATCTGTTCGTGCGTTACTCGCAGCAATACGTCGAGAACCCCACTATCAACAGCCAGCCGTTGGTGTACAACAACGTCGATAAGTTCCCGCTGTGGAGCGGCGTCATCGGTTACACCCGGGCCATCACTCCGTCGTTTGTAAATGAAGCCCGCATCGGCGTCAATTATTTCCCGGCCGAGGCGCACACTTCGAGCGGCGCCAATGCCGCCGGTCTGATCGCCGGCCAGCCGACTTCATTTCTTCCGGGCCTGTCCTTCTCCGGCGCCCCAGTCGGCGGCGGCTTGAACGGTCCTTTCGCTTTCGGCACCGTGAACGCCGCGGAAGTCTTCCACCAGACCGCCATCCAGTTAGACGATGCGGCGTCCTTCACACGCGGCGCGCACAACATGCATGCGGGCTTTCAATTCGTGCGCTATCGCAACAATTACATCCCCGCCACCAGCAATGACGGCGCATCCGGCCAGATTGGCTTCAACGGACAATACACCGGCAATGCGGAAGCCGACTTCCTTCTGGGCCTGCCGTATTATCTCGGCTACGGCCAGGGATTCGGCGGCACCGTGGGACAGCGGAACAGCGCCATCGGCGCGTTCTTCCAGGACGATTGGAAGATCACTCCCCGTCTGACACTGAATCTCGGCTTGCGGTGGCAGCTCTTCACGCCGATCTACGAAGTTCACGATCGCATGACCAACTTCGGCGAGATCAGCGGTCAGATCCAACTGGCCGGCCAGAACGGCAACAGCCGCGCCCTCTATAACCAGTACAACGGCATCGCGAACTTCCTTCCGCGCATCGGCCTCGCTTGGAGCCCGGGCGGAGCGTGGGGCGAGAACACGGTGATTCGCGCCGCGTTCAGCCGTTCCAGCTTCCAGGAGGGCACTGGCGAATTCAATCGCCTTGCGACCAACGCGCCTTGGAACGTCGATCTGGTGGGTCAGTTCAACAGCGATTCCAAGGGAAGCATTCCCTCAAACCAGATCACCCTCGATCAGGGTTTCGCCGCATTGGGCGCGGCCGGCGCACCGTGCACGGTTGCCAACGTAACCGCCGCCCCCGCATCGTGTTTCGCGGGTGTCAGGCTGCATCTACAGGATCCGAACTATCGCCCCGCGGTCTCCAATCAATGGAACTTTTCCATCCAGCGGCAGTTTGGAAATTCCACCACGTTCCAGGTGGCCTATGTCGGACAGCACACCGATCACCTGGCATCCATTTTGAATGCGGGCCAGGCTGTACTTCAGGCTAACGGCACAGTTGTTCCGGGTCCGTACTTGTCCGGCAATCCGACCCTCAAGAACGCCGGCACGGGCCAGGTTCGGCTCAACGCCACGGTGGGCCGCCAGAACTACGAAGCGCTGCAGCTTTCCTTCCAGAGGCGGCTCAGCAAGGGCCTCGCGTTCCAGATCAACCACACCTGGTCGAAATGCCTGACCAACAACCAGGGCTACTACGGCCGCTACGGCGATGCCAGCGCGAGCCAAGCCAGCGCCGATGTCGCGTTCCAGCAGAACGTCTATAACATCAACCAGGACTACGGATTCTGCGATCACGATGTCACCAACGTCTTCAACGGCTACGTGACTTACGAATTGCCCTTCGGCAAGCATCGCGCCTACGGCAAGGATGCGAACAAATTTGTCAACGCTGTATTAGGCGATTGGCAAGTAAACACCATCTTCACCGTCCACGGCGGATTCCCCATCTCGATGTTGATGTGGGCTGGCGATCCAGGGACCGGATCGTTCCAGCCGCGCCCCGATTGCATCGCCCCCTCGCGCCAGACTCCCTATCAGAACTTTGCCGGTGGCGGCTACATCTGGTTCGATCCCAGCACCATGGCGGCGCCGGCCGCCGGTAAGTTCGGCAACTGCGGCGTAAGCACCGAACGCGGTCCTGGCATCAAGCAGGTTGACGTGGGCATGTCCAAGAAGTTCCCGATCACCGAGCGTCAGAGCGTGGAGTTCCGCGCCGAGGCCATCAACGCTTTCAATTCACCCATCTTCGCCGTGCAAGGTTACTCGATCGACGTCCA
>JAYTVY010000246.1:0-15050 GCA_043743755.1 Bryobacterales bacterium
CCCCGCCCCCAAGCCCGCGGGCTTATTCCAAAGCGACCCCCAAGGCAACGCCACCTACATGAAGTCCGGCCCCATCGACGCCACCACCGCCGCGGTCGCAGTCACCTTGGAACCCGCATCCGGATCCAGCGCCCCCACCACCAAACCGGTAATCGTCGCTCCCTTGTAGGGCGGGCCCCCGGCCCGCGCGGAGCCCCCGGCTCCGCTTCTTTGGTTCCTCGCTTGCAACTCCACTCGCATGATTCGCAAACTTAATACCGGCGGCTACCGCCTCTACTCCCGCAAGAAAGACCCGCGCACCGGCAAGCGCAAGAACCTCGGCACCTTCGGCACCCGCGAAGCGGCCGAAAAACACGAGCGTACCGTCCAGTTCTTCAAACGGCACTGAACTCGGCCACTCACTTGCAGTATCCATCCCGGAGGGCACAAATGCGCCTGCAATCATGTAAGATTTTCGCAACCCTGGTTTTGTTTGCAGCTTTGGCTGTCGCCGGTAACCACCACCAGCTCAATGGAACCTGGGCCTTGACTCCTGCCGCCAGCGACTTCGGCGGCGAGCCGGCCATCGAGACCGGCACCGTAACTATTAACGACCGCGAACGCAATATCACGGTCACTCGCACTTTCTCTTACGATGGGCCTAATCAGTCGTCGTCTTACAGCTTCACCGTCGACGGCCGTGAGAACGCGACCGTCCGGGACGGCAAGAGCTTCAAGACCAAAGCGAAGTGGGATGACGATGTCCTCAGCGTAACCACGGTCGACAATGGCGTAACCACCGTCGAGCGCTTCACGCTGGGCCCCGACAACACCATGAAGCTGGTGGTAAATCGCGGCGATCATCACCCCCGTACCCTGGTCTTCCATCGCCAGTAAACCCGCGTCTGTTACACGACTCTGCACCAACGCGTGTCGCCGGCCGTCTACCGCGCAGACGCGGCTTTCGGACTGATAGTATACGTAGTAACCATGAAAACTCTAAGATTCGTAGCCTCAGCCGCGCTGATGATTGCCGGTGCCTGGGCTCAAACTCCTGCCAACGTTGCCGGCGACTGGTCCGGAACACTCGACGCGAACGGCACTCTGCTGCGCGTAATCGTTCACCTCAAGGGCGAGGGCAAACAGCTCTCCGGCGCGGTGGACAGCCTGGACCAGGGCGCGATGGGCATCCCCATCGAAACCGGCAAAGTGGAGGGGTCGGCGCTGCACTTTGAGGTCGGCACCCTGAACGGCTGGTATGACGGCAAAGTGAATGACGGCGCCACCGAAGTAGTGGGCAATTGGGAGCAAAGCGGCAACAAGCTGCCGCTCACTCTGAAGCGCGTAGCCGCGAAAGCAGCCGAGGCCCCGGTGGCAGCCGCGAAAACGATCTCGCAGGCCGATCGCGACTTTCTAATCGGCTATCTGGAGAAGACGCGCGCGGAGTTTCTGGCTTCTATCGCCGGCGTGGCTCCCGCGCAGTGGACCTTTAAGGCGGATCCCACCCGCTGGTCCATCGGCGAATGCGCCGAGCACATTGTCGCCAGTGAAAAGCTTATCTTCACCATGAGCATGGGCGTCCTCAAAACCCCTGGCGATCCGAGTCTGCCACTCGCCGGCCGCGAGCAAGATCAACGCGTGATCGCCGGGGTTACGGATCGCAGCCACAAGGTGCAGGCTCCCGAGCCGCTGAAGCCGCATGGCACGCTGCCCTCGCCCACCGAAGCAGCCGCGCAGTTCAACACCGCGCGCGATCATACCATCGAGTACGTTCGCACCACGCAGGACGATCTGCGCGGGCACACCGGCGTCACGCCCATCTCCAAGACCACGGATGTGTACGAGTATCTGCTGCTGCTGGCGGCGCACTCGTCGCGCCATACCGCTCAGATCCTGGAAGTGAAGGCTGCCGACGGATATCCGAAATAGATGACGTCCATCCGAGTGGTACTTACATTCGCGGCGGCGGGGATGGTAGCCGCTGTCGCCGCGGAAACTCCTTCCACCGCGCTGCTGGTGCTCAACAAAGAAGAAGCCGTGCTCGCGATTGTCGATCCGGTGGCCGGTAAAGTGGTGGGCCGCGTGCCCACCGGCGAAGGTCCGCACGAAATGGCCGTTTCGCCGGACGGCAAGTTCGCCTTCGTGGGCAATTATGGCGGCCGCACGCCGGGCAGCAGCATCTCGGTGATTGACCTGGTTGCTCAAAAGGAGCTGCGCCGCGTTGACCTGGGCGCGCTGCGGCGTCCGCACGGCATCGCATTCGCCGAGGGCAAAGTATATTTCACGGCGGAGGCGAACAAGCTGATTGGCCGTTATGATCCGGCGGCGAACCAGATCGACTGGCTGCTGGGCACGGGACAAAACAGTACCCATATGGTGCTGGTGAGCGCTGCGCAGATCTTCACCGCGAACATCGGGTCGGACAGCGTCACCGTCATCGACCGCGCCAATTCGAGTGAGACCGTGGTTCCGGTGGGCAAGGGACCCGAGGGCATGGACCTTTCGCCCGATGGCAAACAGCTTTGGGCCGCGAACTCGCGCGATGGCAGCGTCTCCATCGTCGATATCGCCGGAAAAAAAGTGGTTCAGACGCTGAATCTGGGGACGAAGCGTTCTAACCGCCTGAAGTTCACGCCGGATGGAAAGCACGTGCTGATCTCCGATCTGGACGCAGGCGAGTTGTTGGTTGTGGATGTCGCGGCCCACAAGGAGATCAAGCGCATCAAGCTCGGCAAAGGTGTGGAAGGCATTTTGATCGTGCCCGACGGAACGCGCGCGTATGTCGCGGTGGCGGGCGACAACAACGTGGCGGTGATAGATATGAAGACGCTGGAAATCACGGGACGATTGTCGACGGGCACGGGCCCCGACGGCATGGCCTGGGCCGTTCGTTAACGGCGCGGAGGTCCGCATTACAAAACCAGCATGCAGTCGCCGTAGGAGTAGAAGCGATATGCTGACTCCACCGCATGCTTGTACGCGCCGAGTGTAAGCTCGCGGCCCGCGAAAGCGCACACCAGCATCAACAGACTGGATCGCGGCAAGTGGAAGTTCGTCAGCATCGCGCCAGTCAACTTGAACTCGAATCCGGCGCGAATGAAGAGATCGGTCTCGCCGCGGCGGCCAAGGGCCATGCTTTCCACGGCGCGGACGCTGGTGGTTCCGGCGCAGACTACGCGAGATGCGGCGCGGATCTTTGCTTCGCTTTCCTCGTTAACCTCAAACGCCTCGGCATGCAGTGTTTCGCCGCGCACCGGCTGGAAGGTTCCGAGGCCGACGTGCAGCGTGACGTTCGCGATCGCGGCGCGGCATTGCCGCAGGATCTCGGGCGTGAAGTGCAGGCCCGCCGTGGGGGCCGCCACCGATCCGCGCTCGCGCGCGAAGACGGTCTGGTATCGCTCGCGATCGAGCACGGTGTCCGGGCGCTGGATGTACGGCGGCAAAGGAACATGCCCGATCCGATCGATGGCGGCGTATATATCGCCTTCACACGAGAAACGCAAAGTGCGTTCGCCATACTCGCCGCGCGCCAGGATTACCGCTTCCAGGCCGCCGTCGAACTGGATGCGTTCGCCGGTGCGCATCTTGCGGCCGGGATGAACCAGCGCAGTCCAGGTCTTGGCATCGCCGGAAACGGGGCGAAGCAGGAACACTTCCACCTTGCCGGTCATCCCAAGACGGTGGCCGTAGAGGCGGGAGGGGAACACCCGGGAATCGTTGAGCACCAGACAATCGCCGGGATTCAGGAAGCCGGGAAACTCGCGGAAGGCGCGATCTTCCCAGCGCTGCTCCTGGCGATACAGAACCAGCATGCGCGACGCGCCGCGGTCCGCAAGCGGTTCCTGCGCGATGGACGCTTCGGGAAGTTCGTAATCGAAATCGGAAAGATCCAAACCTTAAAATAACAGTGTGAGGATTCTGGCGATTGAATCGTCGTGCGACGAAACCGCGGCGGCGGTGGTGGAGGACGGTGAGCGCATACTGTCTTCGGTGGTGGCGTCGCAGCTCGAGACGCACGGGAAGTACGGTGGCGTGGTTCCGGAACTGGCCTCGCGCGAGCACTTGCGAGCCATTGTTCCCGTGGTGCGGGAAGCACTGGAGCGTGCCGGGTCGGGGTTCGACGATCTTGCGGCGGTCGCGGTGACGCAAGGGCCAGGGTTAGCAGGTTCGTTGCTGGTGGGAATCACTTACGCGAAGTCGATCTGCTTCGCACGCGAGCTTCCGCTGATCGGCGTGAACCATATCGAAGGACATATTCATGCCGTGGTTCTGGAGCGGCGGGCTGAAATCGAGTATCCCGCGCTGGCACTGGTGGTGAGCGGCGGACACACGCATCTGTTCGAGGTGCGCGAGGGATTTCACTATCGCCTGCTGGGAAAGACGCGCGACGATGCGGCGGGCGAGGCATTCGACAAGGTGGGGAAACTGCTGGGCTACGGCTACCCGGGCGGCCCAGTGATCGATCAACTCGCGCCTCATGGCAATCCGAGGGCGGTTAAGTTCACTCTCGCCAAGATGAAGGGTAACGTCCTCGATTTCAGTTTCAGCGGCTTGAAAACGGCGGTGCTGCGGTGGGTGGAGGCGCGCGATTTGAAGGCGGAGATCGAGGCGCGGAAGAAGCTGGTCAATCCGGCGATTGACGATTTCCTGAGCGCGACGCCAAAAGAGACGCTGGACATGCTGGCATCGTTTCAGTGGACGGTGATCGAGGAACTGTTGCGGCGGGCGGCAGCGTCGGCGGAAGAGATCGGTGCACGGTCGATGATTATTTCCGGCGGCGTCGCGTGCAATTCGGGATTGCGCAAGGCCGCGGGTGAGTTGGTGGTGTCGTATCCAGTGTTCTTTCCTTCGCGGGGGTTGTCGACGGATAATGCGGCGATGATCGCCGCGGCGGCGTTTCCGAAGCTGCGGCGGGGCGAGGTGAGCGATCTAACGTTGCGGGCGCAAGCGAATCTGGCGTTAGCTTGAACGCGGGCGGAATAATTACGTCCCGCTCTGGATTAGAATGGGTCGCAGGAATTCGGAATACGTTACGCTTCCTTACGGGCGCGGCGCGGAAACGGGCTGGAGGTGGGTATTGGGGCGCTTCTGCGTGTGGGCGCTGGTGGGGTGTGCGGTCGCGACGGCGGCGGTGACTCGGGTGGAGCTGGTGGATCGGGCCGACGTGCTCGATGGGGCGGTGTTTGGAACGGCGGGTCCGTATGAACGTATAGTCGCAAAGGCGTATGTTGCCGTGGATCCATCCAGCGCGGCGAACAAGATTATCGTGGACGCCGGGCTCGCGCCGAAGAATGAGCAAGGGCTAGTGGAGTTCGCGGCGGACCTCTATGTGCTGAAGCCGCGCGATCCGAAAACCGGCAACGGGACGGCGCTGGTGGAGATCTCGAATCGCGGCGGCAAAGCCTTACTGTCGACGTTCAACTTCGCGACCCAAGAGCTGCCGTTCGGCGACCGCTTCCTGCTGGAACAGGGGTTCACGCTGGTGTGGATCGGATGGGAATGGGACGTGGCGCCCTTGCCGAACCTGCTGCGGCTCTACACGCCGATTATTTCCGAAAACGGCAAACCGATCACGGGCGTGGTGCGGGCGCAATGGACGGGCGATGCCCGGGTCCTCAGTTTTCCGCTGGGCGACCGCGGCCAGCTGGCGTATCCGGTGGCGAACCGAGGTGATGCAAGGGCCACGCTAACTGTTCGCGATCATCCGGGTGAGGCAGCGAAGTTGATTTCACGCGACAAGTGGTCATTCGCGGACGATACGCACGTCACGATGCCGGGCGGCTTTGATCCTGGAAAAATCTACGAAGTGGTGTACACGGCGAGAGATCCGGTGGCGGCGGGGCTGGGTCCGGCGGCGGTTCGCGACTTCGTGTCGTTCTTGAAATTCGGCGGTCCCGAGACGCTGCTCGGCGACCAGCGGAATTACATCAAGCGGGCGCTGGGGTTCGGCATTTCGCAAAGCGGGCGATTTCTGCGGTCCTTCGTGTACGACGGATTCAATCAAGACGAGCAGAGCCGGCGCGTGTTCGACGGCGTGTGGGCGCACGTAGCCGGGGCCGGACGGGGAAGCTTCAACGCGCGCTTCGCGCAGCCGTCGCGCGACGGGCATCCCTTCTTGAACCTGTTCTACCCGGTGGATATTCCACCATTTACGGACGACGGTCTGCTGGAGAAGGCGCGGGCGGCGAAGGTTGCGCCGAAGACGTTCTTCAGCAACGGGTCATATGAATACTGGGGGCGCTGCGCGTCCCTGATTCACACGACTGAAGATGGCAAGAAGGATGCGGCGCTGGGAGCGGACACGCGGGTATATTTCTTCGCGGGAGCGCAGCACGGTCCGGGAGCGGTTCCGCCCCGAAAGGTGGAAGCGCAGAATCTGTCCGATACCAACGATTACCGGCCCGCCATGCGCGCACTGCTGGTTGCCATGCAAGCCTGGCTGAAAGATGGAACCGAACCGCCGGAGTCGCGCTATCCGCTGCTGGCGCAAGATCAGCTGGTCACGGTGGGGACGTTCGCCTTTCCGCACCTTACCGGGATCGCCGTGCCTCGCCGCAAGCGCGAAGCGTACCGGCTGGATTTTTCGAGCGAGCCGCCAAAAGTGGGCGAGGCTTATCTCACGCTGGTTCCGCGCGTAAACTCGGATGGTAACGAAACGTCGGGCATTCGCATGCCTGAGATCTCGGCGCCGCTGGCATCCTACACGGGATGGAACTTGCGGAAGGCGTCCATCGGTGCGCCGGACGAGATGTTCAGCATGGTGGGATCGTGGATTCCGTTCCCGGTGAATCGCACCGAACGCGAGAACGCAAAGGACCCGCGGACCTCGATTGAAGAACGCTATGCGAGCAAGCGCGAATACGTTGAGAAGATCACGCTGGCCGCGCAGGCGCTGAAGAACGACGGATTTCTTTTGGAGCGCGACATTCCCTGGGTGCGCGAACGCGCCGCGAGGGAATGGGACTATGTTCTAACATCGAAGTAATGGGTCCACATCCTGGTCAGGAACAACCGAAGCTGCCGATTCCGGGCGTGCAGAGGCTAATCGCCGTCGGCTCGGGAAAGGGCGGCGTAGGAAAGACTACCGTAAGCGTGAATCTGGCGGTGGCGCTGACCAAGATGGGCCACAAGGTCGGGTTGATGGACGCGGATGTTTACGGTCCCAACGTGCCGTTGATGATGGGTGTGCGCGCGCAGCCGCAATCCATCGGGGAGCGCATCCAGCCGATTGAGAAACACGGCGTGCGCATCATGTCGATGGGATTTTTGAATCCCGGCGATAAGCCGCTGGTGTGGCGCGGGCCCATGCTGCACAGCGTGATCCAGCAATTCCTGCGCGGTGTGGATTGGGGCGAGCTGGACTATCTGATCATCGATCTTCCGCCGGGCACGGGCGACGTGCAGTTGACGCTGATTCAAACGGCGCCGCTGACGGGAGCGGTGGTGGTCACCACGCCATCGGAGGTTTCGCTGGAGGACGCGCGCAAGGCGATCCTGATGTTCCAGCAAGTGCGCGTACCGGTGCTGGGGCTGGTGGAGAACATGAGTTACCTCCTGTGCCCGCACTGCGCTGAGCGCATCGACGTGTTCAGCCACGGCGGCGGCCGCAAGACAGCAGAGCTCATGCAGGTACATTTTCTGGGCGAGCTGCCGCTGGATCCAAAGGTGCGGATCGGCGGCGATTCGGGGCGTCCGGTGACCACCGAAGGCGCGCAGGAGTTCATCACGCTGGCGCGCGAAGTGGAGAAGAGAGTGGAAGAAGTGAGCGGTGTGAAGCGGCCGGTGATTGAAGTGGAGGATTAGGCGCCGTTATCCACGTTGCGTCCAGCTTGCCTTCAAGTAATCGCGGTTCATGCGCGCGATTACGTCGATCTTGATTTCCTTGGGACACACGGCTTCGCATTCGCCGATGTTGCCGCAGCTTCCGAAGCCTTCGAAGTTGTGTTGCGCGACCATCTTGAGGGCGCGCTGGGGGCGCTCGGGCTGGCCTTGCGGGAGCAAGCCGAGGTGCGTGATCTTGGCGGCGGTGAACAGCGCTGCACTGGCGTTGGGGCACGCGGCGACGCAGGCGCCGCAGCCGATGCATGCGGCGGCGTCCATGGCTTGATCGGAAGCCTCTTTCGGTATTAGAATCGCATTGCCGTCCTGAGCGCTGCCGGTGGGCGCGCTGACGTAACCTCCGCTGGCGATGATACGATCGAAGGCGGCGCGATCCACCACCAGATCCTTGACGATGGGAAACGCGCGGGCGCGCCACGGCTCCAGGATCAGCTCTGCACCATCTTTGAAATGACGCATGCTGAGCTGGCAAACGGTGGTGGCCGGCAGGGGGCCATGTGCGACGCCGTTGATCATGAAGCCGCACGATCCGCAAATGCCTTCGCGGCAGTCGTGCTCGAAAGCCACCGGCTCTTCGCCTTTGAGGATAAGCTCCTCGTTAAGCACATCCAGAACCTCGAGCATGGACATGTCGGGGTTAACGCGGGGCAGATCATACCGGACCATGCGGCCGGGCTGCGCGGGACTTTTCTGACGCCACACCTTGAGCGTGAGCTTCACTTGTAACTCCGCTGGCTGGGGTGCACGTATTCGAAATGCAGCGGCTCTTTGTTGAGCAGCGGAGGGGACTCCGATCCGGCGTATTCCCAGGCAGCGGCGTACGAACAATCGTCGTCATTGCGCTGGGCCTCGCCGTCGGGGGTCTGGCACTCCTCGCGGAAGTGGCCGCCGCAGGATTCATTGCGATGGAGCGCGTCAATGCACATCAACTCGCCCAGCTCGAAGAAATCGGCTACGCGGCCGGCTTTTTCAAGCGACTGGTTCAGCTCTTCCGAGGACCCGGCCACTTTGACGTCTTTCCAGTATTGAGCGCGCAAGCCGCGGATCTCGCCAATGGCCTGTTCCAGTCCGGCCGCGGTGCGCGACATGCCGCAGTGATCCCATAGGATCTTGCCCAGCTCGCGATGGAAGGAATCCACGGTACGATGGCCGTTGATTGACAGCAGGCGCCGGGTGTTCGCGGCCACCTCTTGCTCCGCGCGCGCGAACTCGGGATGGGAGGCATCCACTTTTTCGAGCTTATTGGATGCGATGTAGTCGCCCACGGTATAGGGCAGGACGAAGTAGCCGTCGGAGAGCCCCTGCATCAGCGCACTCGCGCCCAGACGATTCGCCCCGTGATCGGAAAAATTCGCTTCGCCAATAGCAAAACATCCGGGGACGGTGGTCATCAGGTAATAGTCCACCCAGAGACCGCCCATCGTGTAATGCATGGCGGGATAGATCCGCATGGGGACTTTGTAGGGGTCCTCATCCGTGATGCGCTGATACATCTCGAACAGGTTGCCGTAGCGTTCGCGGATAACGTCAACGCCCAGACGCTGGATGGCGTCTGAGAAGTCGAGAAAGACGCCGAGCCCGGTTACTCCCACGCCGCGGCCTTCATCGCAGACGGCTTTTGCATTGCGTGACGCCACGTCGCGGGGTACCAGATTGCCGAAGCTGGGATAGCGGCGCTCGAGGTAGTAGTCGCGCTGGTCTTCCGGGATTTGATTGGGGGCTCGTTTGTCGCCAGGTTTCCTGGGAACCCAGATGCGGCCGTCATTCCGGAGCGATTCACTCATCAGCGTGAGCTTGGATTGATAATCGCCGGAGACTGGAATACAGGTGGGATGGATCTGCGTGAAGCAGGGATTCGCGAACGCCGCGCCGCGTTTGTATGCGCGCCAGATGGCGGTGGCGTTGGAGCCTTTGGCATTGGTGGAAAGATAGTAGGCGTTGCCGTAACCACCGGTGGCAAGCACCACGGCGTCGGCGGCGTGAGATTCAATTTCGCCGGTGATCAGGTTGCGCGTCACAATGCCGCGGACGTGACCGTCGATTACCACCAGGTCCAGCATTTCCGTGCGCGGGAACATGCTGACGCGCCCGGAATCCATCTGGCGGCAGAGAGCCTGATACGAGCCCAGCAGGAGTTGCTGGCCGGTCTGGCCGCGAGCGTAGAAGGTTCGCGAAACCTGAGCGCCGCCGAAGGACCGGTTCGAGAGCATGCCGCCGTATTCGCGCGCGAAGGGAACCCCCTGGGCGACGCACTGGTCGATGATGTTGACGCTGATCTGAGCCAGGCGGTACACGTTTGCTTCACGCGAGCGGAAGTCGCCGCCTTTCACGGTGTCATAGAAGAGGCGGAAGATGGAGTCGCCGTCGTTCTGATAGTTCTTGGCGGCGTTGATGCCGCCCTGCGCGGCGATGGAATGCGCGCGGCGTGGAGAATCCTGGAAGCAGAAACACTTGACGTTATAGCCGAGCTCGGCGAGCGTGGCGGCGCCCGATCCGCCGGCGAGTCCGGTGCCGACGACAATAATCGTGTGCTTACGCTTGTTGGCGGGATTCACCAGCTTCATCTCGAAGCGGGCGCGGTCCCAGAGATTTTCGATGGGGCCGTGAGGAACGCGCGAATCGAGTTTCATAGGGGCCGCACCCAGCCGGCCAGAACCGCTACGGGAATCGAGATGTTGCCGGCGGCTATCAGGATTGCAGCGGCAGCGGCACAGCGCCGAAGCACCGGGGTGTAGCGGGGACGTTGCACGCCGAGGGATTGGAACATGCTCCAGAGTCCGTGGTAGAGGTGCAGGC
The DNA here is from genome assembly GCA_043743755.1 of Bryobacterales bacterium. GTDB lineage: Bacteria > Acidobacteriota > Terriglobia > Bryobacterales > Bryobacteraceae > JALYHQ01. The sequence goes on from JAYTVY010000246.1 coordinate 10,615, forward strand.
AGAGCAGGATCATGGCGAGGATATAGAACGCCGAGACGGGGATGACACGGAAGCTGGCGATTACGTTGCTATATACGTCGCCCGCGTGGAAGTTCGGGTTCACGGTGCCGAAGGTGAAGTCGAGCAGGTGATAGATGACGAAAGCGAGGATGATGGGGCCGCTCCAGTACATGGTGCGCGAAGCGTAGGAGGAGTCCACGGCTGTCTTGCTCTGGTAGCCGGTAGGGCGAGCATCCAGCTTGCGTTTAGCGAGTGCGATGGAGGACCAGATGTGCAGCAGCACCATGATCAGCAGTCCGATGCGCGCGATCCACAATCCGGCGCCGAGGGAGCGGAGGAAGACGGCGTAGTGGTTGAGCTTTTCGGGGCCCTGGAAGATCTGGAGATTGCCGATCAGGTGGGCGACGACGAAGGCGAAGAGGGCTGCGCCGCTGACGGCCATGACGGCTTTTTTGCCGACGGTGGATTGGAAGAAGGTGTCCAGATCTAAGGATAGCGCGGTGAGGGGCGGTCAGGGGCGGGCAAGGGCACCCAACGACTATCGGAGGCCAGTGGGTTCGCCATCGGATGGAAATTCGAAGGTCTCGCCGGCGGCGCGCACGACTAAGGTGCCTGGTCCGAGAGATTTTGCGTTGTTGGGAAAAAACACGGCGCCGTCGGTGGATTCGCCGGGAGCGAGTTTAGTGGGCACCAGCGCGATGGCGGAGGCCGCCGCCGCGGCTTTGAGCTTGGCGGATGCAACCTCGGCCAGCGCGTTGCGGCGGCGCACTTCGTATCCATTGGTGGATTGCAGGCGCGAGTTGCCGTAGATGCCGGATTCGTACGTGGATACTATTTTGACTACGTCATGGCGGCTGGCTTTGTTAATCAGCTCGCTGACCACCGAGAGCGCGGGGGCGGCGGGAAGAGTGGCGCCGTCATTCCGGCGATAGGTAAAGTCCTCGGCTTTGACCATCCAGGAAATGGAGGATCCGTTGGAAACGGCGACTTGCATCATGGACCACTCCCGGATGTGCTGCGGGAGATTCGCGAACATGATGGTTACGCCGTTACGGGTGAGGGTCTTGTAGTGCAGGCCGTTGGATTCGAAATCGATCACCTGCGCGGGGAGGGTTGAGCCGAGGCATAGCGCCAAGGCGAGCAAGAACCAGCGAGACCCCATGACTCCAATGTAACGCAGAGGCGGGAGGAGCGCTACGTTTTGAAGCGGTTCAGGAAGCTGGTATTGGTGTTGCCGGCGATGAAGTCGGGGTCGGCCAGGATTTTTTGGTGAACGGGGATGCTGGTGTAGATACCCTCAACGACGAACATTTCGAGAGCGCGGCGCATTCTGGCGATGGCCTCGGTGCGGTCACGGCCGTGGGCGATCAGTTTGGCTACCAGCGAATCGTAATAGGGGGGGATCACGCCGTCGGTGTACGCGGCGGTGTCTACGCGCACGCCGATTCCGCCGGGCAGATTGAGGCCCGTGACGCGGCCGGGTGAGGGAGCGAAGGTGTCGGGATTCTCGGCATTGATACGGCACTCGATGGCATGGCCGCGGATTTCGATGGGACCGTCGAGGATGTCGCACAGGCGCTCGCCCGCGGCGATGCGAATCTGGCTCTTGACGATGTCGATGCCGGTGATGGCTTCGGTAACGGGATGTTCCACCTGCACGCGCGCGTTGACTTCGATGAAGTACAAGTTTCCTTGCTGGTCCATCAGGAATTCAACGGTACCCGCGTTGGTGTAGCCAATCTTCCGCATCGCTTGTTTCAGCGAGTCGCCAATTCGAACGCGCATTTCGGCGTTTACCGCGGGTGAGGGCGCCTCTTCGAGCAGTTTCTGGTGGCGGCGCTGGATGGAACACTCGCGCTCGCCGAGAATCTCGACGCTGCCGTGCTCGTCGGCCAGGATTTGAAACTCGATATGGCGCGGGTCTTCCACCAGCTTCTCCATGTACATATCGGGAGAGGAGAAGGCGGCCATGGCTTCCTGCTGGGCTTGCGCGAGCAGGTTGGGAAGATCCTCGGCCTCGCGCACGACGCGCATCCCGCGGCCGCCGCCACCCGCCGAAGCCTTAAGCATGATGGGATAACCGATTTGCTCGGCCACCTCCAGCGCCTCTTCGGGCGACTTCAAGATTCCCTTGGAACCGGGCAGGATGGGCACGCCGGATTCTTCCATGGCAGTGCGGGCGCGCTGTTTCAGGCCCATGGAGCGGATGACTTCGGGTTTGGGGCCGATAAAGCGGATGTCCGATGTTTCGCAGACCTCGGCGAAGTCGGCGTTTTCACTCAGGAATCCGTAACCCGGATGGATGGCGTCGACGTTGGTGATCTCGGCGGCGCTGATCACGGAGGGAATGTTCAAGTAGCTGCGCGCGCTCTTGGCGGGGCCAATGCAGATGGCTTCATCGGCAAAGCGCGCGTGGAGGCTGTGGCGGTCGGCCTCCGAATATACGGCCACGGTGCGGATGCCCAGATCCTTGCAGGCGCAAATGACGCGAACGGCGATCTCGCCACGATTGGCGATCAGAATTTTACGGAACATATCAGCGCGGCCGGATGGCGAAGAGCGCCTCTCCGTATTCCACGGGCCGTCCGTTCTCCATCAGCTTGCTGATCACGGTACCGGCGACCTCGGCTTCAATCTCATTCATCAGCTTCATGGATTCGATGATGCAGAGCACCTGCTTTTGCTCCACGCGATCACCCACCTGGACGAACGGCGGGCTGCCGGGGGACGGCGCATCGTAGTAGGTGCCGACGATGGGCGAGGTGACGATGACGTCGGTGGACTGGTGGCTGGAGGCCGTCGAGGAACCGGCGTCTGGCGGATGCGAGGGTCCGGACGGGTTTATGGCGGACATACTGGGCGCGGCCTGCTCGGCTCCACGCGGCAACACGATGTCCAACTGAGAGGGTCTGAGGCTGCGCTTGATGCGCACGCTATCCTCTCCGCGCTTCACCTCGATCTCGGCTACGCCGGTATCGATCACGAGTTGCACCAACTCCTTGATTTCTTCGATGGTCATGCTAAAGCAGCATTAGCTCCTTGGGGGTGGGCGTAAGTACTTCGCAACCGTTTTCGGTTACAACCACCGTGTCCTCGATTCGGATGCCGCCCGTCCCTTCCAGGTAGACTCCCGGCTCGATCGTAATCGCCATGCCCGCTTTCAGCGGGGTGTCGTCCTTCTTACCGATGCGGGGGGACTCGTGGATTTCGAGACCCAGGCCGTGCCCGGTGGAATGCACGAACGCCTTATCCAACCCGTGTTCTTTCAATACGCGGCGGGCCGCGCGGTCGACGTTTTGGGCGGTGACGCCCTCGCGAACCGAGTCGATGGCGGCAAGCTGGGCCTCCAGAACCGCGCGATACATAGAGCGCACCTGGGTCCCAGGCCTGCCCAGGAAGAGCATGCGGGTCATGTCGCTGGCGTATCCGTCCAGGCTGGCGCCCATATCTATTAATAGTAATTCATTATTGGCGAGCTTACGTCCGGTTGGCTGCGCATGGGGCAAGGCAGTGCGTTCGCCGGATGCCACGATGGTTTCAAAAGCAGGGTGCTGGGCGCCGCGGCGACGCATCTGGTATTCGAGTTCGGCGGCGACTTCGGCTTCCGAGACGCCGGCCTTGACGCTCTTTGCGGTAGCCTCGAAAGCCCGGGAATTGAGCACGACGGAGCGTCGAATCTTCGCAATCTCTTCCGGGGACTTGATGGCTCTGAGCGCCTCAATGGCGGCGGCCACCGGCTTGAGGGAAGCACCCATGGGCAGTTCGTCCTTGAGGATCTGGTAGCCCTCAAACGTGAGGCGGGTCTTCTCGAATCCAATGCGCTTCCACTGCTTGCGCTTAATGAAATGGGCGGCTTCGAGAGGCAAGTGCTGGCGGACGATCTTGACGGTGCAGGCAGACTCCGACGCGGCCTGAATGGTGTAGCGCGGATCGGTGAACAGAATGGAGCCGCCGGGCCAGAGTATCACGAGGCCGTTGCTACCGGTGAAGCCGGTGAGATAGCGGACATTGGGGAGCGCTGAGACTACCAGCGCATCAATCTTCAACTGCTGGAAGTCGATCACGGGTGTAACAGCAGCTTTCCGGAAGATTTGCGGCCTTCGAGTGCGCGATGGGCTTCGCCGGTCTGGGCGAGCGGCCACTTTTTGTAGATGTGCAGGTTGAGCTTCCCGGCGGCGATCCAGGCCAGCACATCCCCGGCGCGCCAGAGCAGCTCATCGCGATTGGCGGTGTAATGGGCGAGCGATGGCCGGGTCAGGAACAGCGAGCCTTTCTGAGACAGCAGGAGGGGAGGGAAGTCGGCGACGGGGCCGCTGGCGTTACCGAAGCTGGCCAGCATGCCGCGGGGACGCAAGCAATCGAGGCTTTTGAGGAAGGTGGCCTGTCCGACGCCGTCGTAGACTACATCGACGCCTTTGGCTTTCGCGACAAAATCA
>JAYTVY010000247.1:0-2319 GCA_043743755.1 Bryobacterales bacterium
CAATTTGCGGAGGCGCTCGATCAGTGTCTTACCGCGTTCGTAGGCGAACTCGCGGTGGACGATGATGGAGAGGGCGTCCACTGGCTCGCCGGCAACCAGCACGTCGAGCTTCACCAGTGTCGAAGCGCGATAACCGGACAAATGGTAGTCGAGCGAAGCATAGCCGCGGGATGCCGACTTCAGGCGGTCATAGAAATCCATCACGATCTCGTTCAGCGGCAATTCATACAGCAGCATCACGCGGCCGGTCCCGATATACTCGAACTTCTTTTGGGTTCCGCGCTTCTCTTCCAGCAGCTTCAGGATTTCGCCGACGTACTCCTCGCGAGTGATTACGGTGGCGTCGATAATCGGCTCGTCGATCTGTTTGATCTCGGCTGGATTGGGAAATTTGGTCGGGTTATCCACCTCGATCACTTCGCCCGCCAGCTTCGTCACGCGGTAGCGGACGCCGGGGGCGGTGGTGATGAGATCAATTTGGAATTCGCGCTCAAGGCGCTCCTGGACAATCTCCAAGTGCAGCAGCCCCAGGAATCCGCAGCGAAAGCCGAAGCCGAGCGCCGCCGAATTCTCCGGCTCGAAATTGAAGGCGCTATCATTCAGACGCAGTTTCTCCAGCGCGTCGCGCAGGCGGCCGTGCTCGTGGCTCTCCACCGGATACAGCCCGGCGAACACCATGGGCTTGGCTTCCTGAAAGCCGGGTAGCGCCTCGCTGGCGGGATTTTCGTGATCCGTGATGGTATCGCCGATCTGGGCATCGGAGACAGTCTTAATGTTCGCGAACAGAAAGCCGGCTTCGCCCGCCGACAGCTCGTCGCAGGGTATCGGCTTGGGCGATTGATATCCGACTCCTTCCACATCGTGCGTAGTGCCGTTGGCCCACAGGCGAATCTTCTGGCCGACGCGGAGGCGGCCGTCCACCACGCGCACCAGGATGATGACGCCGCGGTACGGATCGAACCAAGAGTCGAAGATCAGCGCGCGCAACGGAGCTTCGGGATCTCCGGAAGGCGGGGGCACCAGCCGAACCACGGCTTCCAGAACTTCCTTGATGCCGATGCCGTTCTTGGCGCTGGTGAGAATGGCGTCCTGCGCTGGCAATCCGATCACTTGCTCGATCTGCTCGCGGATGCGTTCGGGTTCGGCCGACGGCAGGTCGATCTTGTTGATCACCGGAATGATCTCGAGGTTATGCTGCAGCGCGAGGTAGGTATTCGCCAGCGTCTGCGCTTCCACGCCCTGGGATGCGTCCACCACCAACAGCGCGCCTTCGCAGGCTTGCAGGCTGCGCGAAACCTCATACGTGAAATCCACGTGGCCGGGCGTGTCGATCAGGTTCAACTGATAGTCCAGCCCGTCGTCGGCCCGGTAATTGAGCCGCACGGCGTGAGCCTTGATGGTGATGCCGCGTTCGCGCTCGAGGTCCATGGTGTCGAGCACCTGAGCCATCATTTCGCGCTGCGCCAGGGCGCCGGTGGCCTCAAGCAGACGGTCGGCCAGTGTGCTCTTGCCGTGATCGATATGGGCGATTATGGAGAAATTTCGAATGAAGCGAGGATTCATCTATAAAATGCTCATGGGGTAAAGCCTGCGTTACCCCCGTGCGTTACAATGAGGGGCTGAATCTCAAGTATCCCATGCCGCAAGCGATGGAAGGGAATCTCGACGCGAAGGGATTGAAGTTCGCCATTGTGGTGGCGCGCTTCAATGCCTTTATCACGGACCGTTTGCTGGCGGGCGCCATGGACGCGCTGACTCGATCCGGCGCCGACGTAACCAATGTGGAAGTGGTTCGCGTGCCGGGTAGCTGGGAACTGCCGTTGACGGTGCAGGCGCTGGCAAAGCAGAAGCGGCACGCCGCGATCATCGCTCTCGGCGCGGTGGTGCGAGGGGAGACGCCCCATTTCGATTACGTGGCGGGTCAGGCGGCCTCGGGTTTGGCGAGCGTTCCGCTGGAAACGGGCATTCCGGTGGCATTTGGGGTTCTGACCACGAACACGCTGGAACAGGCGATCGACCGCGCTGGCGGTAAAGGCGGAAACAAGGGCTTTGACGCGGCCATGACAGCCATCGAGATGGCCCGCGTGCTGGCATCGCTGAAGGCTCCCGCGAGCACCACTCCCACCTGATTGCGAGGATAGAGCAGTCATGCCCGCCCGTCATCGTTCCCGCCAGCGCGCGCTTCAGATTCTCTATCAATGGGACATGACCCGGAAACCCATTGAAGACGCCATCAGCCAGTTCTATGAGACGCTCTATTCGGAGGAAAACGAACAGCGTCCCGGCCGGGATGAATTCATGGAGGATCTGGTCAAGGGC
>JAYTVY010000248.1:0-4351 GCA_043743755.1 Bryobacterales bacterium
CGGCCTGGGACTGGCCGTCATCCCGACGGAAAGCAACATCACGATTCCGCCCTCGCTGCCGGTCAACCGCATCCTGTGCGGAGGGGACGTGATGCTATGCCGGTACATCGGCATCTCCGCCCGGCGGCAGAAGGATCCCGCCGCGCCCTTGCGCGACGTTGCGGCGGCGTTCTCCTCAGCCGATATCGCATTCGTAAATCTGGAATCGCCCTTCTCGGATCGGGGCAAGCCGGTGCTGCACGGCATGGTTTTCCGGGCTGAACCGGAGATGATCGCCACGCTGGAGAACGCCGGAATCGACGTGGTTTCCACCGCCAACAACCATGCGCGAGATTGCGGGAGCTACGGTGTCGAGTTTACCTTGGACTGGCTGGCGCGGCACAAGATCGCCGCCGCGGGAACCGGCGCCAGCGCGGAACAGGCGCATCGTGGAACCGTGCTTGAGCGCAACGGCGTCAGGTTCGGATTCCTGGCGTACACCTATGACCAATCGAACGGCAATCATAAGGACAACGACGATCGCATCGCCGATATGGACTTGGATGCGGTGGCCGCGGACGTAGCCGGACTGCTGCGGCGCGCCGATGTGGTAATGGTTTCGATGCACGGCGGCGATGAATACCAGCCCCATCCTAATCTGGAGCAGCGCGATTTTGCGCGCGCCGCCATCGATGCCGGCGCGCAGGTAGTGATTGGGCATCATCCGCATGTGACACAGCCGGAGGAAGCCTGGAAGGGCGGGGTGATTTTCTATTCGCTGGGCAACCTGGTGTTTGATCAGTTCCAGCGCAAGGAAACCCAGCACGGGCTGCTGGCCGAATTGTTCTTCGTCGGCCGCAAACTGGTGCGCCACAACCTGATTCCGGTGGACCTCGTGCACGGATTTCCGCGTATACGTCAGCAGAAGTCATGAAAACGGCGCTGGTGCTATCGGCGGGCGGGATGTTCGGCGCATGGCAGGCCGGGGCCTGGAAAGCAATTGCCGGTTCGTTCGAGCCGGAACTGGTAGTGGGCGCTTCCATCGGCGCGGTGAATGGCTGGGCCATCGCGGGCGGCTGCCCTCCGGACGAATTGATCGACGCATGGCTGAACCTGGAAGCTGCGGGAAGGTTCCGGTGGCAAGTGCCGCGCCGGCCGCATCACGGGGTGCTGGATTCAGAGCCGCTGATTGAGGTGATCCGCGGGATTCACGCGGCCTATCGCCCGCGCACCGAGTTCGCACTGGTGGTCACGGATCTGTTAAAGCTGCGGCCGCGCATCGTGAAGCATCCCGAGGTTAGCTGGCAGCATCTGGCGGCATCCACGGCGCTGGTGGGAATCTTCGATCAGATCCGGCTGGAAGGACGGCTGTATTCGGATGGCGGATTGCTTTCGGCGCTCCCCATTTGGGCCGCGGCCGAGTTGGGGGCCACTCGGATCATGGCGCTGGACGTGCTGCCGCAGTCTCCCGGTCTGGTGGCGAAGACTTTCGTGCGAACCATGCGGATGATCGCGCCTTTCCGTCCCGTGGTTCCCGAGGATGTCGAGGTTATCCGGCTGTCGCCGCCGAAGCTGCTGGGGTCGGCGCTGGAGGCTCTGAAGTGGAAGCGCGAGAACGCGGAGGCGTGGGTGAGCCAGGGCGAGCGGGACGCGGCTCAATTAAAACATTTGCTTCTGAATTGTTTTGAGCGACAATAGACTCTAGCCATGCCTGCTTACCAGATCCATCGCTTGAAAGACTCGCACCGGCAGAGTTTTCGCTGGGCGCCGCACACTTCGGGGGTAACCACGGTTAAGCCTAAGGATTACGAACCGGGGATTATGGTGGAGGCCGCGAGTCCGTATGGACTGTGGCTGGAACTGCGCGAATCGGAAGATGCCCTCCAGGTGGGCGATCTGCTGGAATCCGGCGGCGGGGAGCTGCGCATTTTCAAGTACGTCGGGTTCGAGGAGGCACGCTGGCTGGCGCCGGAAATCGCGGCGGCCGCGCCTGAACTGGTCAGCGAGGTAAGATAGAGGCAGTTATGAGTAGTGATCCGAACAGTTTGGATCGGATCAATTCGTATGCAATCGTAGCCTACATCCCCCAGCCTCTGGCGGGTTATCTAGATCGACTGCGGCAGGAATTGGTACCGAACTGTTTTCTGCGCGCGCATATCACGATCCTTCCTCCTCGTCCCATTAGCTCGACGCCGGAGAGCGCCTGGAATCAGGTGCGAATGCTGGCGCGGCGCTTTCTGCCGTTTAAGATCGAGCTGACCGGAGTGGAAGTGTTCCGGGCTTCGGACGTCATCCATGTTTCGGTTGGCGCCGGATTCGTTTCGCTGGAACAGATGCATGAAGCCATGAACACAGGGGGGCTGAAATTCAAGGAGCCCCATGGATACCACCCGCACGTAACGCTGGCGCAGGATTTGAAGCCCGACCAGGTGGACGAACTGGTGGACGTGGCCCGCCACCGCTGGACGGAGTTTGGGTTCGAGCGTAGTTTCCAGGTGGAGACGATTACCTTCGTGCAGGCTACCAGGTGGAAGCAGTGGATCGATCTGGGGGAGTGCAAGCTGGGTCGCGACGATGCGCGGCTGGTGGGGGATCTGGCGGCGAGCCGGGCGTAAACGTAGAGCAGGTCGCCCGGCCCCACAATTATTCGGCGGCGGTGGCTTTCCAGGTACCCTCGTCTACGGCTGAGCCATCGGCGGCGGCCTTGGTGCTGTAGGTACCTTCCATGGTGCGGCCTTTGACCGCGCCGGTTACGGTGGATTCGAGCGCGTTGCCCTGGAGATCGAAAGTGTAGACGATCTTCACCTTGTCGCCGTCCACTTTCACGGATGTAACCTTGGTTTGGACCTCGCTGCCATCGAAGGTGAACGTGATGGTGGACTTCCACTCGCCGCCCTCGCCCGGCTGCAGCGAGATGCGAATATCGCCGCTACCGCCTCCGGACCAAGTGCCTTTGTAGTTGCCCGCGACGCCCGCGAACAATACAATGGCCGTGACAAGGGAGAGAATCAAGGTGCGCATGACGGTCAAGATACCATTTCTATTGCTTGCGGCGGGCTGCCTCGCGGCTCAGGGGCGGTTTAATCCGGGGATTCAGCCGTTTGTGTCGGTGGATGCGCCGGTGGTTGCGCTGACGCACGTGCGGGTGATCGATGGAACCGGATCGGCGCCGGTGGCCAATCAAACCATCGTGATTGCCGGCGGGAAGATCCAATCGATAGGCGGCGCGGCGCCGGCCGGCGCGCGGGTGATGGATCTCACGGGTCACACCGTGATCCCGGGGCTGATCGGTATGCATCAGCATCTGTTTTATCCCTCGGGCGGGGGCGTTCCCATATATAACGAGCACGCATTCAGCTTTCCACGGCTCTACCTGGCGTGTGGGATAACCACCATGCGGACGGCGGGAAGCCTCGAACCGTATACCGATCTGAATATTAAAGCGCTGATCGACGCGGGGCGCATGCCGGGTCCGAAGATCCGGGTGACTGGTCCGTATCTGGAGGGCCCGGACGCGTTCACGCCGCAGATGCATGGGTTGAAGGATGCGGAAGACGCCCGGCGCTCCGTGGAATATTGGGTGTCCGAGGGCGTCACGTCGTTCAAAGCATACATGCACATCACGCGTGCGGAACTCGCGGCTGCGATCAAGGCGGCCCACCAGCATGGGATTAAGGTGACGGGGCATCTCTGTTCCATCGGATTTCGCGAAGCCGCCGAACTCGGAATCGACAATCTGGAGCATGGGCTGGTGGTGGATACGGAGTTCATGCCGGGCAAGCAGGCCGATCAATGTCCGGCGCAGGTGCAAACGCTGGCTGCGTTTCGCGATCTGGATGTGAGCGGCGCCGCGGTTCAGGAAACGATTCGAGAGCTGGTGCGCCGCGGTGTCGCGATCACGTCTACCCTCTCGGTGTTCGAGGCGATCTCTTCGGATCGGCCGCCGCTGGGTCAGCGCGTGCTGGATGCGATGACTCATGAGGCGGCAGTAAGTTACTTGAGTTCACGAACGCGAGGGGCCACCACCGAAAGACTCGGATTGCTTCGTAAAGAGATGGAGTTCGAGCGGGCGTTCGTCAAAGCGGGCGGACTGCTGATTGCGGGCGCGGACCCAACCGGGAACGGAGGGGCGCTGGCGGGCTTCGGGGATCAACGTAATCTAGAGTTGCTGGTGGAGGCTGGTTTCACGCCGGCCGAGGCGATTCAGATTTACACGTCGAACGCCGCGCGGTTTCTGGGGGACCCGGGAATCGGAGTGATTGCTTCGGGGAAGCAGGCGGATCTGGTGGTGATTCACGGGGACCCGTCCGTGAAGATTGAGGATGTGGAGAAGGTGACTATTGTGTTCAAGGATGGGGATATGACTCGGCGA
>JAYTVY010000249.1:0-1982 GCA_043743755.1 Bryobacterales bacterium
TTCCTTTGCAACCTTGTGCATCAATAACACTTAGGGTAACAGAATATAAATTCGTTCCACTATACGATTTCATTACATTCTGCAATACACTTGTTGTAGCATCGCCAAATGTCCATAACCAGCTAAGAATGGTTGATGTGGAAGTGCCTGAAAATGAGATAGGTGTGTTAATGCATGTTGGCGAAGGCGCTATACTTATTACTGGTGTAGCATTCAATATGGTATCAATAAGCGTATATATTTGAGTACACAAGGCATTTGAAACCGTTATCAGTTCTGTCGGCGCAAAATGATAATGTCCTAAATGCGCAAAGTAGAAATGTCCTATTGACGACCTTCAGGCTGGGGAGGTGCAAGAAGGACAACTACTGATGACACAAGCCGAGCGGGATCGCCTGGTGGCCTTGAAGAAGGCGAAGAAGAAGATAATCACCCAGAAGCAGGCAGCCGAGGAGCTTGGCGTGACGGAAAGGCAGGTGCGGCGGCTGCTGCGAGGGCTGAAGCGGCGTGGCGATAAAGCAGTAAGCCATGCACTGCGGGGACTGCCCTCCAACCGGAGGATCGGCGAGGACACGCAGCGGGAAGCGGTAGCAATCCTGTCGAAGCCGGTGTACCGGGGATTCCGGCCGACCCTGGCATCGGAGTATCTGGCAAAAAAGCACGGCATCGAGGTGAGCCGGGAGACGGTGCGTCAGTGGATGATCGAGGCCAAACTGTGGCACGCGCGGAAACAGCGTGTCGAGAAGATTCATGAATGGCGTCCACGCCGCAGCCGCTTCGGAGAACTGGTGCAATGGGACACCAGCGACCACGACTGGCTGGAAGGCCGCGGGGACGAAATGCTGCTGATCAACATGATTGACGACGCAACCAGTCAGTGGTTTGCGCGTTTCGTGCCGAGCGACTCGACGGTGGAAAACATGAACGTGCTGGAGCGGTACATGAAAAAGCGCGGTCGGCCGCTGGCCGTCTACACGGATCGGGCGGCGCTGTTTAAGACCGCTCAGAAAACCAAGCCGGGAGAGACCGTCGCGGCTGGCGACCAGGCAGAACTACCGCCCACACAACTCGGCAGAGCATTGCAGGAGTTGGGAATCGTGTGGATCCCGGCGTATAGCCCGCAGGCAAAAGGGCGCGTGGAACGGGGATTCGCTACGGCCCAGGATCGGCTGGTGAAGGGAATGCGAGTGGCCGATGTCAGGACGCTGGAGCAAGCCAATCATTACCTGGAGACCGAGTTTCTGCCGTGGATCAACGCCACACTGGCAGTGGCGCCGGCCAGTACGGACGACGCCCATCGACCACTGGAGAAGCAGCACGATCTGGCGGCGATCCTCAGTCATGTGGAAAACCGCCGTGTGAATAACGATTACACGATCCTGTTTGAAACGAAGATATTCCAGATTGCGCGCAAAGATATCTGTGCCGGTCTGCGTGGCGCCGTTGTCCGGGTCGAGAAGCGCCGCGATGGATCGGTCGCGGTGCGTTTCCGCGAACGGTATCTCGGCGTTGAGCAGTGCGCTCAGCGGCCTGAAGTGCCCGTTGTGAAGGCGGCTAAAACGAAGCGGTCCCCCGGTCCGGCCGGGCGCAAAGAGTGGGGCCGCGGCTTCGATTTAAAGAAAGCGCCGAAGATCTGGCAGGCGACTGAAGGCTCCGGCGCCAGAGTTCAGGAATCCCAATGAACACGGGAAGGCGTTTTTTCAGGCATGACGGAATCTTTCGGCCGATGTATCCAATGATTCGTTACAACCCTGGCCCGACTTACCGCTTTCCGGTCGGGTCCGGACCAGGTCATGAAGCGCGCCGGAAGGAAACACGCTTACTCATCGTCGCGACGAGTTCCGGCCGGCTATTCCTCAACGGGTTGCTCGCCAGCATTGCCCATCTCCGCTTCACCGGCACACGCAATTTAACACGCGATTCCACAAGCCCCGGCAAAAGGGGACATTTCTACTTTGCCAGCAGGGGGACATTTCTACTTT
>JAYTVY010000250.1:0-3276 GCA_043743755.1 Bryobacterales bacterium
CAGTTCGCCTGGGGAAGCGCCCTTGCGTTGAGCCAGCGTGACGCGGCCCTTGGCTACTTCCTCTTCCACTTCTTGCGATGCCTGCCAAAAGAACAGATACGGCGAAATGGTGGTGCCGAGGATGCCCACCAGCGCGGCCCAGTAATCGTGCGACATCTCGAAGTGAGGGATCAGCGTGGCCAACAGCACGGCTTTCCAATCGGGGTGCACGACGAAGGCCGTGATGACGTAGGCGAACAACACCAGGGTGAGGTATTTGAAGATGCGCGAGATGGTGCGGTAAGAGCTCCAGATCAGCAGCGAACAAATGAACAAAGCATACAAGGGGGTCCACACGAACGACGAAACGCCGGTGACCAGTTTGGTGGCTTCGCCCATGCCGCCCAGATCGGCGCCGATATTCACCACATTCGCCACCAGCAGGATGGCGCAAGCGCCCCAGACCACCCAACGCGGATAACGCGACCGCAGGACGCCGGCGAAGCCCTGGCCGGTAACCATCCCGAGCCGGGCGCACATGAGTTGCACCACGGACATCAGCGGGAACGAGAAGAGCGCGGTCCAAAGAACGGAGTAGCCGAAGGCCGCTCCAGTCACCGAGTACGTGGAAATGCCGGAGGGGTCGTCATCGGCGGCGCCGGTGATAAGGCCGGGCCCGAGGTTTCGGAAAAATCGCTGGAAGCGGTATTTATGTCTGTGCAAACTGGCTGACTCCCCTATAACCAGGTAGATGCAAGTACGCTGGAGAGCGTTCATCTGGATACGAACTTTTTGGCGCGGGCTTCGTCTTATCTGGAATGCGAGCCCTACGATATGCGGTGCGGACTCTGACGAAGAGCCCGGGATTCACCATCGTCGCGATTGCGACGCTGGCGCTGGGGATGGGAGTGAACAGCGCGATCTTCAGCGTGATTGACGCGATTCTGCTGCGGCCGCTGCCGTTTCCCGAGCCGGACCGGCTGGTCTCCTTCTGGGAGCATAATCCGCGCACTCCCGAAGATCGCGGCGGCGTCGCGCCGGCCAATCTGGCGGATTACAACCGGAACCAGGTGTTCACCGCGGTCGCCCATGCGGGTGTCAAGGGCGTGAACGTAACCGGCGGCGGTACGCCGGAACGGATGTCGAGTCTCACGGGAACCTACACGCTGCTGGATGTTCTGGGCGTGCGGCCCGCTCTGGGACGGACTTTCCGGGCCGATGAGGATCGCTACGGCGCTCCGAAAGTGGTAATTGTCAGCCACCAGCTCTGGCAGCAGCGTTTCGGGGGCGACAGCGCGGTGCTGGGACGCAGCATCCTGCTGGATGGCGAGCCGCATCAGATCGTCGGCGTAATGCCGCCGGGTTTCCAGCCGCCGGAACAGTTCACCCAGCGCGAGCCGATCCAGCTGGTGCTGCCGGATTGCTGGCAGCCGGAGGTGCTGGCGAATCGCGGAGAACACTTCGATCATGCCGTGGCGCGCTTGAAGCCCGGCGTAACGATAGCCCAGGCGCAAAGCGAGATGACGGCGATTTCCAGCAGCCTGGCCAAGGCGTATCCCACCACCAACGCCGATGTGATGGTGGGCGTCGCGCCGCTGGGAGCGGATCTGGTGCGGCAGGTGCGCACCGCGCTGCTGGTATTGCTGGCGGCCGTGGGATTGGTGCTGCTGATCGCGTGCGTGAACGTGGCCAACCTGCTGCTGGCGCGGTCCGCTGGACGCAGCCGCGAGATCGCGATCCGCTTGGCCCTGGGCGCGAATCGCTGGCGGGTGATGCAAGAGCTGCTGCTGGAGAGCGCGCTGCTGGCAGCCATCGGATGCGCGCTGGGGCTGGTGCTGGGCGGCTGGTCGCGGGATCTGCTGGTGTCCATCGCGCCCCGCAATCTGCCGCGCCTGGATACCGTGGCGCTGAACTGGCGCGTACTCGGATTCACCGCGCTGCTGGCGTCCATTACGGTGTTTCTGGTGGGGCTGTTTCCGGCGTGGCAAGCTTCCGGCGTGCGGCCCAACGAATCGATGAAGGCGGGCGAGCGACACACGGGCGGATCGGCGCTGCTGCGCTGGCGCAACGCGCTGATGGCGGCGGAAGTGGCGCTATCGCTGATCCTGCTGGTGGGCGGCGGGCTGCTGCTGAAGAGCTTCCTCCGCATTACCGGCATCGAACTGGGGTTTCAACCGGATCGGGTGCTGGCGCTGAACATCAATCTGCCGGCATCGCGTTATCCCGACGGCGCGCGGCGGCTGGCATTCTTCCAGGAACTTGAGCAGCGTGCCAGCCGTTTGCCGGGCGTGCAGTCGGCGGCGTTCAGTTTCCGGTTTCCGATGCGGGGCGGCTGGGGCAGCGTGTATGAGACGCCCGAGAGTTCGGACCTGGACCGGCGCGACAGAAGTCACGACGCGGATTTCCAGGTAGCCAGCCCGCGCTATTTTGAGACGCTCGCCATTCCGATTGTGGAAGGCCGCCCGTTCACGGCGCAGGATAAGGAAGGCATGGAGCCGGTGGCCATCGTCAATCGGACGCTGGCAAAGAAACTGGTTCCGAACGCCAGCGCTTTGGGCCGCCGGATCCGCCGGTCCGGGAGGGCGTGGCAAACCATCGTGGGCGTGGTGGGCGAGGTGCATCTGCAGGGGCAAGGGACGAAAGTAGCGCCCCAAATCTTTATTCCGTCCGGGCAGACCGGGTTGTATCCAGTGGGACTGAGCGATTTCGCCATTCGCACCTCAGGCGCGCCACTGAGCATCGTCAAAGCGGTTCAGAGTGAAGTGTGGGCTATCGATCGCGACCAGCCCATCACGCGCGTGCAAACTCTGGAAGAAGTGGTGTCGGCATCGGTGGCGCAGCGGCGTTTCCAAGCCACGCTGCTGCTGGCCTTCGCGAGTGTCGCCCTGCTGCTTTCAGTAGTTGGGGTGTATGGCGTGGTGTCTTATGCGGTGCAGCAGCGCATTCCGGAGATCGGCCTGCGCGTCGCGTTGGGGGCGCAACAACGGAACATTTTAGGGCTGGTGCTGGGTCAAGCTCTTCGCCCGATTGTGGCAGGATTGGCGCTCGGCCTTGCGGGAGCCTTCGCGCTCACCCGATTCCTGTCCAGCCTGTTGTTCGAGATGAAGCCAACCGACCCGTTGACTTTCCTGGCAGTGCTGTCGGTATTAGCCTTTGTAGCCGTAGCCGCCTGCCTGGCGCCAGCCCGCAGAGCGACCCAGGTGGATCCCATGGTCGCCCTGCGCTACGAATAGCGTTAACTGCCGAGACTAATACGGCTCTACGTAACATCCCGGATAAGGATGCCAGTAGCCGGCG
>JAYTVY010000251.1:0-5065 GCA_043743755.1 Bryobacterales bacterium
ACTAACAAGTACATCGCCAGGCCGTAATCGAATCCGCTGCTCAGCGATCGCAGCAGTTGCTTGAACGTGAATTCGCCGGAGCTCACATAGCCGGCGGGCGCGCCGCTCACCAGAGTCCAGCACAGCATCATGATTATGGCGAACAGGGACATGCCCAGCAGGTGCATGGCCCCGTTGCGGGCCCAATGCCTGCGCTCCAGCGGATACCGCCGCGAGAACCACAGCACCGCCGGCGTGAACAACGCGCCCCACCAGACGTACGCCATCTCATAGCGGAACGCGGAGCTCCAACTGATCGGCTTTTGAAAGAATAAGGACCGGTAATGTGATTCCACTGCGGCGTACAGGCCCGACACGGTCCAGGCTCCGAACACCACCAGCCCGGTCCTGGCCCTGCTCCGCAGCTTCGTGATGTCTCTCACATCCACATCTCAGTTATATGCGCCTGCCCCGAAGTTTGCCCGCTCCGCCCCGCTTCAATAGGAATCACACCAGCTCCGGCCATACAATGCTCGCATGCAAGTTCCGGCCTCCCGCGCGTTTGATCTCGCCGCCTTAATGGCTCACCGCGAGCGCGCTGGACTGCCCTATTTCGAGTTTCTCAAAGTGCCCTCGTTGAGCATGGGCATCTACTACCTGGCGGCAGGCCGCCCCGATCCGCAGGAACCGCATGTGCAGGACGAGGTGTACTATATCCTCAACGGACGCGCCATCCTGCATATGGGCAATCATGAGCAGCCCGTGGAAACCGGTTCCATCGCATTCGTCCGCGCGGGGGTGGAGCATCGGTTCCACTCTATCGTCGAGGATCTCACGGTGCTGGTCTTTTTCGCCGCGGCCGTTTCCTGATTATTTCTTCTGCTCGCGCGATTCCGGTGGCACCAGCCCATTCGCCCGGTAGTACACCACCAACTGACCGTAGTGTTCTCCCGCATGCTCCAGCAAGCTCGCCCATAGACCCAGCCGCTGGATGATTTGCGCGTCCGTCTGGACCTTCAACACGCCGTTAATCTCGGCGATGGATTCCTTTACCCATGCAACTACCTGGGCCTTGGTCTTGTACTTTTCCCGGGATGGATCGGCCCATTCCACCTTCTCGCCCCGCGCCGCCTTGGCGGCTTTCGCGGTGTAGAAGTTCCCTTCTGTCGCGTGCAGGATCTGTTCCGCGAAACTACGCACGCCGGGGGCCGGCTTGAAATCGTATTTGTCTTCCGGAAAATCCTCGGCCATCGCCAGCAGCCGCCGGTTGATGTCGTCGTATTGGCGCTGCATCACCTGCACTGGAGTCGGCGGCGTCTTGGGGGCATCCTGGCCGGCAACAGCCAGCGTGGTCGCAATCGTGATCGCCAACAAGGGTTTCATTAGATAAATTTTAGCGTTGGCTGCATGGGGCGTCCCACCGATTTGTGGCGAAGTCCGGCGCTGGTGGGGTAGTACGGCGGGTCGCAAAAACGAAGCTAAGCGGAAATTACAGGAGCACGAGTAGACGCAGTTCTCGTTTTCGCACTTGACATTTCGCTCCCTTACGGTCGCGGCTCGGTTCGGAAGCGCTTGCGGTGCGGAAACGGTTGTTTCTAATTTAGGAGGCCCCCATGCACACTGTATTAGCAAGCCCGGTGGCAGGCCACTCCGCAAGATCGGAGCCGAACACATGTCGCTGACCGTCACCCAGGGTTGCTCGAGTGCTTCCGAGTGAGAGCGGTAACAGGGGGTCCGACAAGCGAGAGCCCCTGCTCTTTCGATTCCAGAATAACTTGAAGAAGGCTAACTCACGCCGGGGGCCTGGCCGTAACGCATAGTAAGGACTATGAAAATAAAAACTTTTCGATAGTCACCGCGTGGATGCACTATCCGCATGCTCCCGCGGATTTGACTACTGTTCTCATATATGAGAACATCGAATCATGCCCAGATTGGAAGTCGTCTTCTATCGAGAAGATGACACGGTTTGGGTTCGGGAATGGTTGAAGACCCTGCCGACAAAGGCGCAGAGGAAGTGCCTGGTATATATTGACCAGCTCGAAATACTTGGGCACGAACTGCGGCGTCCGGCTGCGGATTTCCTGCGGGATGGCATCTATGAGTTGCGGCCCTCGTATCAAGACGTCCAATACCGCATCCTGTATTTCTTCTCAGGAAAAGGCGTAGCCGTTTTGTCTCATGGAATCACGAAGGAAGACGTTGTTCCCGAAGTCGAGATCAATCGGGCGATCAACCGGAAGAAGAGATTTGAGGCCGATCGCAAGGCGCACACATATATGCCCGGGAAGTAGAAGACCGATGAATTGTCCACACATTGGGAGCCGATGATGCCAACAAAAAGAAAATTCGAGTCTGCGGCGGTTCAAGAACTCTATGATGAACTAATTGGTGACGATGTCGCCGCACAGGAGGAGTTTGAAGGAGGGCTGGTCAACCTCGAAGCGGCACAACTGATTTACGACATGAGGAGCAGGGCGGGTCTCAGTCAACGGGCGCTTGCCCATAAGGTGGGGACGTCGGCCTCGGCAATCAATCGTCTGGAGTCGGCTGATTATGAAGGCCACACAATAGCGATGGTGCGCAGGATCGCCACGGCTTTGAGCCGACGCCTGGAACTTCGCGCGGTTCCGATCAAGGCGGCTCCTCGAAGGACTTCGGCGGCAGCGCGAACTCGCCGTTGAACTGTTCGGCCGTTACGGGGCGCCAGCCGCAAAAACGAAGCCACCCGCCTGTAAATCAAAGAAATAAAAGATCCTCCGATCCAACCCGTCCCTTGACGCAGGCACCTACATTGCGCCATAATGATCTAGGACTCAAACAGTCGGGAATCCATGCTCAAGCTGACCAAGAAAGCCGACTACGGCCTGATCGCCCTTAAGCACTTGGCGGTAAAGCACGAGGTGAGCTCCAGCGCTCATGAGATCGCCGATACCTACGGCATACCGCTCCCCCTGCTGTCCAAGATCCTGCAAAAGCTCTGCAAGGCGGGGTTCGTGAAGTCCGAGCATGGGACCAATGGCGGCTACCGGCTGGGACGCGCAGCCGCTGACATCACCGCCCTCGAAGTGATCCGCCTGATCGACGGGCCCATTGTGCTCACCTCCTGCTTTACCGAGCACGGGATGTGCAGTCACACCGACCGCTGCAACGTCCGCGAGCCGCTGCGCAAGGTCCATGAGGGCATTTTGAAACTTCTGGGTGGGATCACCATCCAAGACATGTCGTACGACGCGAAACAAGAAGAGTGCTCGGACACGCCGGACGCCCGGTTATACGAATTGACGCCGAGCCAGTTGATATGAGGAATCGAACGCTATGAAGTTGCCAGTTTACATGGACAATCACGCCACCACGCCGATGGACCCGCGCGTGTTCTCGGCGATGACGCCCTATTTCACCCAGATCTTCGGAAACGCGGCCAGCCGCAATCACAGCTTCGGCTGGGAAGCCGAAGAGGCGGTGGAGCGGGCCCGCAAGCAGATCGCGGATCTCATCGGCGCTACCGCCAAAGAGATCGTCTTCACAGGCGGCGCTACCGAATCGAACAACCTCGCGCTGAAGGGCGTGGCCGAGATGTACGCCGAAAAGGGCAACCACATCATCACTGCCGCCACCGAGCACAAAGCCATCCTGGATACTTGCAAGCACCTGGAGAAGGAAGGCATCCGCGTCACGTATCTTCCGGTGCAAGCCGACGGCCTGATCGATCTCGACATGCTGGCCGAAGCGATCACCGACAAGACCATCCTCATCAGCATTATGTACGCCAATAACGAAATCGGCGTAGTCCAGCCGGTGGCTGAGATCGGCAAACTGGCCAAGAGCCGCGGCGTTCTGTTCCACACCGACGGCGTACAAGCCGTGGGGAAGGTCCCGGTCAATGTGATGAAGGACAACATCGACCTGATGTCCATCACCGGGCACAAAATCTACGGCCCCAAGGGTTGTGGCGCACTGTACGTTCGCCGCAAAGGCCCGCGCGTGCAGTTGACCGCTCAGATGGACGGCGGCGGTCACGAGCGCGGCATGCGATCCGGCACCCTGAACGTCCCCGGCATCGTCGGTTTGGGCGAAGCGTGCGCGTTGTGCCAGGCTGAGATGCCCGAAGAATCCAAGCGCATGTCTTACCTGCGCGACAAGCTCAAGAACAAATTGATGTCCGAGCTGGATGAAGTTTATGTCAACGGCAACCTGGAGCATCGGCTGCCGAACAATCTGAACATCAGCTTCGCGTATGTGGAAGGCGAAAGCCTGCTGATGGGCATCAACGATGTGGCGGTATCCAGTGGATCGGCCTGCACGTCGGCGACGCTGGAACCGAGCTACGTGCTTAAGGCCTTGGGAGCGGGCGACGACCTGGCGCACTCCTCCATCCGTTTCGGACTGGGCCGTTTCAATACCGAAGAAGAAGTGGACTACGTGGCCGCCAAGGTGATTGACGTGGTTCGTAAGCTCCGCGAGCTTTCGCCGCTGTACGAAATGGCGAAAGAAGGCATCGACCTGTCGAAGGTCCAATGGGCAGCGCACTAAAATAAGGAATCCGAGGTCAAACGCAAAATGGCATATTCGAACAAAGTTCTCGATCACTACAACAATCCGCGCAACGTCGGATCCATGGACAAGAACGATCCGAACGTGGGCACCGGCATGGTGGGCGCGCCGGAATGCGGCGACGTCATGAAGCTGCAGCTCCGTGTGAATGAAACGTCCGGAATCATTGAGGACGCCAAGTTCAAGACGTTCGGCTGCGGCAGCGCGATCGCGAGCTCGTCCCTCGCCACCGAATGGCTGAAGGGTAAGACGGTTGACGAAGCGCTCTCCATCAAGAACACCGAGATCGTCAACGAGCTGAGCCTTCCGCCGGTGAAGATCCACTGCTCGGTGCTCGCCGAGGACGCGATCAAAGCCGCGATTGGCGACTACAAGAAGAAGCAGGCCACGCGCCAGTAACTTATGATCCAGGTCACTCCCAAGGCGGTCGATAAGATCCGAAAAACCTTCGCGCGCGAAGGGGTCACCGGAGGTCTGCGTCTCGGAGTTTTGGGCGGCGGCTGTTCGGGGTTGAGCTACCAGTTCAAGTTCG
>JAYTVY010000252.1:0-3637 GCA_043743755.1 Bryobacterales bacterium
TCGCCAGAGCGCACTACCACGGCGCCATTGGCCTGCTTGGCGACCTTGCCGGTCTCCAAGGTAATCTTGCGACCATCAAGGTCGATCTCAACTGTATGAACCATCGAACTTTCCTTTAATCCGCGGCAGGACTATCCGCCCTGCCAGCAAAGAATTAAGGGAGACTGGAGTGAAACTGAACGGTGAGTGCCGCCCACCGGGGCGGTTAACCGACTCTGGGCCTAACGGCGGATACCGAGGCTTTGAATCAGCGTCTTGTACCTTTCCGGATTCCGGCTCTTCAGGTATTTCAGCAAGCGCCTGCGGCGTGCCACCATCCACAACAACCCACGGCGGGAATGGTGATCTTTGGCGTGCGACTTGAAGTGGTCCCCGAGCTGCAAGATACGCGTGCTCAGGATCGCTACCTGTACCTCTGGCGAACCGGTGTCGGTTTTGTGTGTCTTGTACTGCTCGATTACGCTTTGCTTTTTCTCGGTCGCCAGTGCCATTCTTGGATCGATACTCCTCGTCTTCTTAACCTTTTTGCTCGTATGTAGGATAACACAAAAGTCCGGGGGGTGGGTGGGGTGGTTCGGGCCCTGGGGGAGCAGTGCCACCTCTACCGCCTCGTCGCCGTTATCATGCAGTAAGTCATGGGCCCCAGCGGCGAGCTGACCAGCGGCAGCA
The DNA here is from genome assembly GCA_043743755.1 of Bryobacterales bacterium. GTDB lineage: Bacteria > Acidobacteriota > Terriglobia > Bryobacterales > Bryobacteraceae > JALYHQ01. The sequence goes on from JAYTVY010000252.1 coordinate 670, forward strand.
GTACCGGCGCCAGCACATTGTTCCAGCGTGCCTGGGTCATTCTCCGCTTACCGAACACCACGTCCGTCAGCAGGAACTTCAGAGTCACCCAGGGGATGTGCGCCACCGAAGGCGCCACGCGCCATGGGAGGCGCTCAACGGCGATGGCCGCGAAGCCCAGTTGCTTCAGCCGTGCCGTGAACGCGTGAATCTCGCCAAATTCCTCAATCACCCAGCACTCGCACAGCTTACGGTATATTCGCTCCTGCAGCGCGCTTGAAAAGCGGCCGCCCCCGAGAAAGCCGTCCGCAACCACCAGGCGTCCGCCCGGTCGCAGCAAGCGGTGCGCCTCCGCCAGCAGTGCGCCCTTGTCCGCGCCGCGCGAATAACAACTGCTCTCTATCGCGTATGCCCCGTCCCAGTTGCCGCCCGGCAGAAGCGTGTTTTCGTAGTCGCCTTCGATAACGCGCACGCGCTTACCGCAGCCGGCTGCCAGATTGAGCGCCTGTGCGCGCTCCACCTGCCACGGCACGGGCGTGAGTCCCAGTAATCGGGCGTGCGGCAGCCGCCGCGCAATGCTGCGCAGCGTGGCGCCCAGGCCGCACCCAAGGTCTAGCAAGCTCGGTTCCGGGATGCCGTCCAAATGCAGCCGGGCCAGCACCTCTCGATTCATCTGCTCCAGCATGGATTCGCGAAGCAGTGGATTCGCACCCGCGCGATAGTAGCCCACGTGCATGTTGAACTCGCTGCTCCACGCTGCGTAATCCGGACCCGCCTCCGTGTAGTACTGCTCTAAACCGATCCGCGGCGCGGCTGGCTGAACTACGGATTCTCCGATTGCATTGACGTCCGTGGTCATCATTTCTCCTTCTTAGCGTTGCGTCGGCCCGGCAGCCACTTGGTTACTCCCGCACCCAGATTCACCAGGCTGCGCAGCGTGCCGGGAGGCAGCTTACTCATCTGTCGATACCAGCCGTGCATCTCTTGCAAGAAAACGTGCATGGCGGCGATGCGTGCCGTCACCTCGGGCTGCTTCTCCCCGCGCGCTTCCGCGGCAAGGCGGCCCAGCGCGGCGATGGTGGGCTCAATTTCGCGCTCCATGCGCTGCTGCGCCACGATGAGAAAAAGCTGCCACACATCCTGGGAAGTAGAGAAGAACTCGCGGCGGTCGCCCATCTGATGCGTCGCCTGTGCCAGCTTCCAGTTCTGCAGCTCCCGCAGGCTGGTGCTTACGTTGGAGCGTGCTACGGTAAGCGCCTCCGCGATGTCCTCGGCGGTGAGTGGTTCCCCCGAAAGGTACAGCAGCGCGTGCACCTGCGCGACGGTGCGGTTCACGCCCCATCGGCTGCCCATTTCGCCCCAGTGAAGTATGAACTCGCGCGCCGCCTTCGTCAGTACCATAACCGATCCGATCTTTACTGTACTTTCAGTATAGACAGAAATCACAGAAAATGCAATACGGGAACATGGAGCGCCCGGGACGCGCACAAGCTAAACCATGTGCTACCGTGGCGAAGGTGATATCTCGAGTTATTCTTGCGGTATTCTGCGCTGCCGCCGGCGCATTTTCCCAGTCGGCGGACTCTATCCGCATGCTTCGTTCCCAGGCTGGAGCGTCGGGAAAGGCGTCGGGATCCAGGTTTATTTTCGATGAGACGCGCAACCGCTTTGTTTATCCGCAAGACAAATCGCTTATTGTTTATTTCGAGTGGGACGCCCCGCCGGGATTGCATGTGCTCACTGGGATCTGGAAGCAGCCCGACGGACGAGTCAGTTCCCTGTCGCCGGACGTCAAAGTGGAGACGGCCAACAGGGAATTGCGGTGCTATTGGCAGTATCTGCTGGTGCCGGGTCTGCCCAATGGGGTTTGGACCCTGGAGGTCCGCGTGGACGGGCAGCCCGCCGGATCGCACTCGTTCGAGCTGGTCTCCATTGAGCAGCCTCAGCCGGTGGTGGAAGCTCCGCCGCCGCGCACGCCTCCCACGCTGGATGAGATCTTTCGCAAAGTGTCGCGCTCGCTCGTTTGGGTTCATAAGCTGGACCAGAGCGGGCATCGTACCGATACGGCTACGGGCTTCATCCTGGAGCCGGGCCGGATCGTCACGGCTTTTCAGACGGTGGATTCCGCGGCCCGCCTCGAACTCGAATTCCCCGGCGGCCGCAAGGTGACGTTGGACGCGCTGGCAGCCTTCTCGCGCAACGGGGACTGGGCCGTGCTCCGCGCCGATACGGGTGATCTGCCTGCCATTCCTCGCGGCGATCCCAAAGCTATCGCGGTCGGCGAACGCCTGATCGTCTTTAATGTCGAGTCCGATGCTCGTGTCATCGGAGGAATCGACGTGGGCGGCCGCCGCTTCGTGCCTGGGTTTGGCGACCGCATTCAGCTTTCGCCCGGAGTCGCTCGCGCCGCCGTGGGTGGTCCGCTGCTGGATGCTTTCGGCCGCGTCACCGGTGTGCTGGGCGGCAGCATCACCCCCGGGTCGCGCTTTGACGGCCGCAGCATGGGCGTGAGTCCCGCCCTGTGGAGCAGCCTGAATGCGAATAACGCCGCGGTGCCCATCACCGATATCACAGTGCCCGCCAGTGCCGAACCAGCCACTTTTAAGGCGCTGCTCGATGCCGGAACGCTCACCGCGCCCATCACCGCCATGCCCGAGTTCATGTATGGCGGCACCACGCAAAGCCTGCCCAAGACCGCCACCGGTCCCACGCCGCGCGACGCCAGCGAATTTGCGCGGACCGAGCCGCAAGTGTTCGTGTATTCGCTATGGTCGCGAAAAGGGAAAATCGGCAAGGGGCTGCTATCGGCGAAAGTGTACGACTCGGGCAACCGGCTCGCCGTCGAAGTGGCGCCGAAGAAAATATCCCTGGGCGAGATCCCGATCCGCTCGGCCTTCAGCTTTTCTCCGTCCACGTTGAACGGCGGAATGTACCGCGTGGATCTGCTGTGGGATGGCAAACCGGTGTGGCGGACGTTTATCGTGATCAC
>JAYTVY010000253.1:0-2251 GCA_043743755.1 Bryobacterales bacterium
CTCGCGCTCTGCCACAATCGCGAGTACATCAACCTGGCGCAGCGCGAGATCGGCGCCGGCGCTCGCGAGTTGAGCACCGGCGATACCAATGTGTGCCCCGATTCGCTGGAAGTAGCATTGCAGGCCGCCGGCGGCGTGCTCAATGCCGTCGACCTTGTGATGTCGCGCGACTTGGAAAACGCCTTCTGTATTGTCCGGCCTCCGGGTCATCACGCCCGTCCCGACCAGGGCATGGGATTTTGCGTGTTCAACAACATCGCGCTCGCCGCCCGCTACGCGCAGCGAAAGCACGGCGTCGGGCGCGTCTTGATCGCCGATTGGGACGTCCATCACGGCAACGGCACCCAGGATATTTTCTATTCCGACGGCTCGGTATTCTTCTGCAGCACGCACCAGTCGCCGTGGTACCCGGGAACGGGTGACGCGGAAGAGCGCGGCGAAGGCGCGGGCGAAGGTGCCACGCTCAATTTTCCGTTCCCCGCCGGGGCCGGACGCGCGGAGATTCTGGGCGCGTTCCAAGACGGCCTTGCGCCCGCCATGGAGCAATTCAAACCCGAACTGGTGCTGATTTCCGCGGGCTTCGATTCCCGAGCGGGCGATCCGCTGGGCGGGTTCACGCTAACCGACAACGACTTCGCGGACTTGACCGGCGTGATGATCCGGATCGCCGAAAAGTACGCGGGCGGCCGGGTTGTCTCGGTGCTGGAGGGCGGATATAGCCTGCCGGGATTGGAGCTGGCCGTGAAAGCGCACGTGGAAGCGCTGCAGTTGTGGGTGTGAGAACTCACTGCCATTCCACCCGCACCACCTCCCGCCTGTACAAAACCAGCGCCACAAAATCGAACCCATTTCTGATAACGTAACCCGGTGGCGGCGCATCCGGCACGGGGCCCGCCCCCGGACAATGTAGCTTCGTATTTGCGACCCCAAAAACAGGCAGCCGCGCCGGCGCCCACTCCCCGCATCCAACCACCCAGCCTGCCCGCTTGCCCGGAAGCGCGATCCAATATGTCTGAGATTTCTTGCCGTTTCGAAGCACCAGAATCATAGCGGTCCCGTGCAATTCCCGGTACAGCGAGCCGTGCGGCGGCACGCCTTCCGTTTTGATTCGTGCTGATGGAACCATTAGAAACCACGTCACTTTCCGATTCATCTGAGCCGCGCAGAGCACGAGCGCGACGGACGCGCTGAGAGCGGCGGCGATCTTCAGTGACGTCATGCACTCTTTGAGACAACGTTGAATAGAAAGGAGTTCCCGTTGACGGAGCGAAAACCAGGTGTTTTCCCCGAGGGATACCAAATTTTCGTCGTAGGCACTATAAGGTAGGAGTACCTTTGAGCCGATATAACACCTGGCGGGGAAGAAGAAGTGAACCTCTTGTTGGCCGTGCGCCGGAAATTGCTCGAGTGGCGGGCCGCTCGGATCTTGGATCCGATAGAGCGCCTGCGCTACTTGCGGCAACACGCGGAACCGGTGTGGGTCTGGCAGCGGCAACGGTGGAGAACGACGGCTTGGGCAATCGCGATGTTTATGGGTCTTATGTTGGCGGGAATCACGATTTCGAGCATCAACCGGCCGGTGGAAGCGCTGACGCTGCAGCCCGAACCGGTTTCCCGCGAGACCTTCGCCAATGTCTGGATGGTGGATAAAGCGGCGCAAGTGGAAACCTACAGTAACGGACTGCGCGTGGAGACGCGCGACGTAATTTCAACCGTCCCGCGCGCATCGTATCGCGTGTACGGCCGCGGCGAAGTCAATCCCGCGCGGCCGGAATGGCGGTCGCAACCCGCCGGCATCGTTTTCCACACCACCGAGAGCGATCTGGCGCCCTTCGAACCCGGCCAGACGAAACAGTTGAAGCGGATCGGCGTAGAAGTGCTCGCGCTCATCCGCCAGAAGCATTCCTATCACTACATGATTGACCGGTTCGGACGGGTATTCCGCGTAGTGGAAGAGTCCGATATCGCCAATCACGCGGGCAATTCGATTTGGGCGGATGACCGCAATACGTTCGTGAATCTGAACGCCAGCTTCCTGGGAGTGGCCTTCGAAACACAGTCGAAGGCAGGCGGCGAGCGTCCCACAGCGACACAAGCGCAGATCCGGTCCGGCCAGATGCTGGCCGAAATGCTGCGCGCGAAATACCACATCCCGAAGACGGCCTGCGTCACGCATGCGCAGGTGTCGGTGAATCCGGGCAACATGTTGATCGGCTATCACACCGACTGGGCCGGAAACTTTCCGTTCCTG
>JAYTVY010000254.1:0-12236 GCA_043743755.1 Bryobacterales bacterium
TCCCCCAATCGTGCAGCCAGTGCAACCCGTGAAGCCCGTGGCGCCAGTCGAGCCTGCCTAGGCCGGACTACCATATGGCGACGAACAACGAGGGCACAGGGATCAAGAACGGAGGACTGGTGGCAGTGGCGGCGGCGGTGCCGGCCTTACTGATGATGTCTCACATCACCGGCCCGAAGGTGACCTCCACGACACCGAATCCGTCGGAAGTCAAAGTGGCTACCTGCACCTCAAACATTTTGTCTATCAAGGACTGCCACGATAAGTTCCCAGCCGGATGCACCGCCGCCGCGAAGCCGGGTTACGATGCCTACCTGAACTTCATGAAGGACCAGGTCCCGGACGTGGAGCTGCTAAAGCAGCCAGTAAACCTGGAACCGAATGACTTCACCGACTTGGACAATAAGACTCCGGCCAAGCTGAGCACGCATAACCATGCGGAGTTCGCCGAGGAACTAAAGGAGATGGGGGAAGGCGGGGTCCGGTCCATCGTGGCGTATCTGTACTTTTCTAAAGCGAATCCGGGAGAAAGCTCGAACTGTCAGCTTCTGAACCCGAAGGACGGAGATTTTCACGTACTGATCGGGTTCGAGAAGAAGGACGTGGCTGATGTAATGAAGGGAAAATCGGCCGTTCCGAAAGAGCTTCAGAGGAAGCTGGATGAAAATGCGATCATCGTCGAAATGACGCCGTACGTGCGGCAATCGCAAAAGCACACGGGGTGGGATTTGGCGGTTCTTAAGCAGCATTGGGGGGACAAAGTGAAGGTGGTGGGGCAGTTGATGATCGATAATGAGCACAATCTGAAATCGGCCAACTGCGCCCTTGAACAGCAGCCCATTCCCTCCACTTCTAAATGTTGGCGGAGCACTGTCTGGGAGCTTCACCCGGTCATGGAGTTCTACGTCTGCAATAAGGGAGATACCTGCACAGCGGACAGCGACGAGGGGTGGGTCGCCCTGGACAAGATGCAGTAGCGGGGACACCGGCATAGTCCTATCCAACAACCTCGGCGATGCTCCCTGGTTGCGCGCCAGCGCCCGCATCGGGTAGTGTTGATGGATCAACATGGCTGACCTACTAGCAAGAAAGCCCATTGACCTGCTTTGCGCCGAAGCCGAGGCGAGCGGCGAACACAGTCTGAAGCGCGCGCTGGGGAAGGTAAACCTGGTTTCGCTGGGTATCGGCGCGATTATCGGGGCCGGCATTTTCGTACTCACGGGGGCAGCCGCCGCCAAGTACGCCGGACCCGCCGTAGTGCTCTCATTCATCCTGGCCGGCACGGGCTGCGCCTTCGCGGGCCTTTGCTATGCCGAGTTCGCATCTCTGATTCCGATCGCCGGCTCGGCCTACACGTATGGCTATGCCACGCTAGGCGAGATCTTCGCCTGGATTATCGGGTGGGATCTGATTCTCGAGTATGCGTTCGGAGCCGCCACCGTGGCATCCGGCTGGAGCGCCAACGTGGTCTTGCTGCTTCAGAAGCTTGGGATTCCGCTGCCGCCCACACTGATCGACACGCCGGGCACCGTGCTGGTGAAATATAAAGACCTCTGGGTGCCGCAGGTTTCGCTGCCCATGGGCGTGGATGCGGCCGCGCTGCCGCATGCCACCGCCGTGTTCAATTTGATCGCATTCATCGCCATCGCGGCGGTCACCACCGTTCTTATCATTGGCATCAAGGAATCGGCGAACTTGAATACGGGAATTGTATTCGTGAAGATTGGGACGGTACTGATCTTCATCGCGATCGCCGGGGTTTACGTAATGCAGCACTTCAGTGAAGCCAAAGCCAACTGGACGCCGTTCATTCCGCCCAGTGAGGGCGAGGGGGTGTACGGGTGGTCCGGGATTGTTCGAGGGGCCGCGGTGGTGTTTTTCGCTTACATCGGTTTTGACGCGGTGTCCACCGCCGCGCAAGAAGCCAAGAATCCCAAGAAGGACATGCCCGCTGGAATTCTGGGCTCGCTGGCGATCTGCACGGTGCTATACATTCTGACTTCAGGATTGCTGACCGGCGTAAAGAATTACAAGGAACTTAATGTGGCCGCGCCGGTGGCGCTGGGAATGGCGGCGACGGGCGTGGAGTGGGGCGAGTGGGTGGTGCTGATCGGCTCGATTATGGGACTCAGCACGGTGATGCTGGTAATGCTGCTGGGTCAAAGCCGCGTATTTTTCTCGATGTCCTGTGACGGGCTGCTGCCGGAGTGGGCCGGGCGCGTTCATCCCAAATTCCGGACGCCTTGGATTTCGTCCATCGTCGTCGGAATTTTCGTCGCGATCTTCGCGGCGGTGATTCCCATCAGCGATCTGGGAAACCTGGTGAGCATCGGGACGCTGCTGGCGTTCGTCATCGTGAGCGCGGGCGTGTGGGTGCTGCGAGTGCGCCGGCCGGAGCTGCATCGTCCCTTCAGGTGCCCGCTGGTCCCGTTTGTGCCCATCATGGGAATCGTTATCTGCCTTTATCTGATGCAGGCGCTGCCGTTGCAGACGTGGATCCGGCTGGTGGTCTGGCTGGCGATTGGGATGGTGATCTACTTCGGATACGGGAAGAACCACAGCAAGGTGCAGCACATGACGGCGGCTGAAAAACGGCAGTAAAGGCCGCCCTAACGGTTGTACTTCGGCGTGGGGCCGCGCAGTTCGCCCCACACCTTATCGCACGCGTCCAGCGTCTCGCGGCTTAGCGGACCATCGTTCAATGCCGCCACGTTCTCTTCAAGATGCTCCATCTTCGACGCCCCCAGGATCACGCAATCGGCGGAGGTGTGCCGGTACACCCAGTTCAGCGCGAGACTCAACAAGCTGCGTCCCGCGCGGCCGGCGATGGCTTGCAGCTTCTCCACCGCGTCAAAAGTCTGGCCGTGCCAGTAGCGGTCCAGATACATCTGATTCTTGTCGAAACGCGTGCCTGCGATGGGAGCATCGCGCTTCTGCTTGCCGGTGAGCAAACCGCCGGCCAACGGGTTGTACACCACCGTCGACACGCCGAAGCGCTGGCACATGGGCAGGTATTCCTGCTCGATGCCGCGCGCCAGCAGGTTATACATCGGCTGCGTGACCACGGAAGGCCGATAGCCCTTGTCCTTCGCGATCCAGAGCATCTCCGCGACTTGCCAGCCGCTGTAATTCGAGTTCGCCACTTGCCGGACTTTGCCTTCGGTCACCAGTTCCTGCATGGCGTCCAGCGATTCGTCGATGGGCGTCGCATAGTCCGGCAGATGCAGATAGTACAAATCCAGATAATCCGTTGCCAGGCGCCTGAGACTGTCGTCGATGGCGCGCCGGATGGCCGCGCGCGACAGTCCGTTCATGTCCGGACCTTCGCCCATCTTGCCGCGGACCTTGCTCGCCAGGACAATCTTATCGCGGCGGCCCTTCAACGCCTTCCCCACGATCTCCTCCGACGCGCCGTGGTTGTACACGTTGGCCGTGTCCACGAAGTTTATGCCACGGTCGATGCAAAAATCGATCATGCGGATGGACGTGGCTTCATCCGTCTGCGCGCCGAACGTCATGGCGCCGAAACACACGCGGGATACCGCGAGCGAAGTGTGCGGAAGCGTGCGAATGTCCATGAGGCGCCTTTGTTATAATCGCACAGCGTTTTATGGCTTCCCAAACCACGTTGTTGGAGCTGATTCAAGCTGCGCCCAGCGGCCACACCGCCGTGATTCTTCCCGAACCGGGAATTCGAGTCACGTATGGATCGCTGTGCGATCAAGTGCTGGCGCTGGCGGAAGCGCTGGCGGCCGCGGGCATCCAGCCCGGCGACCGTGTGGCCACCGTAATGCCGAGCGGACTCCCGGCTATCGTCAGTTTTCTGGCGGCTTCCATTGCAGGTACCGCCGCCCCCCTCAACCCCGGCTATCGCTACGATGAATTTTGTTACTACATCGAAGATACGAACGCGCGCGTGATGCTCTGCCCGCCCGACGGAGCCACTGAAGCGCGGCGCGCCGCCGAGGGAAAGATCCCCGTTTTCACTCTGGAAATGGATGCCGCCGGAGTGGTTCGCATGCTGGACGCGCCGGCTGTAACCGGCCGGCCGCCGCGCGCGCCGGCGGCTGAAGACATCGCCCTCATTCTGCATACCAGCGGCAGCACCGGACATCCGAAGCGGGTGCCCATCCTGCATTCCAACCTCGCGATTTCCGCCAGGAACATCGTGCGAACGTACGCTCTCACTCCCGATGACGTCTCGCTCTGCGTGATGCCGCTGTTCCATGTGCATGGGCTCACCGCATCCACGCTGGCGACGTTTCTTTCGGGGGGAACGGTGGTGACGCCCGCGAAATTCAATCCACTGTCGTTCTGGCGGACGGTGCGCGATGTGCACGCCACCTGGTATTCGGCGGTGCCCACCATCCATCAGTTATTGGTGGCTCGCGCGGGAAAGGAGCGGCCGCCTGGAGCGGAGGGACTGCGCTTCATACGGTCTTGCAGCGCGGCGCTGCCGCCGGACATGATGGGCAAGCTGGAGAGCGCTTTCGGCGCGCCGGTGCTGGAGGCCTACGGCATGACCGAAGCAGCGCATCAAATGTGTTCGAATCCTTTGCCTCCAGGCGAGCGCAAGCCGGGATCGGTGGGGCCCGGAACCGGCGTCGGCATCAGCATCATGGATGCCAAGGGCACGCACCTCGAAACCGGAGAGCGCGGCGAAGTGGTGATTCAGGGACCCAACGTCGTGAAAGGATACGAGAATAATCCCGAGGCGAACGCGGCTTCCTTTACGAATGGGTGGTTCCGCACCGGCGACCAGGGATTTGTTGACGCCGGCGGATACTTGACGCTCACCGGCAGAATCAAGGAGCTGATCAACCGGGGCGGCGAAAAGATCGCGCCGCGCGAAATCGACGAAGTACTGTTAACGCATCCGGCGGTGGCTGAAGCGGTGGCGTTCGGCTTTGCGCATCCCACCTGGGGCGAGGAAGTGGCGGCCGCGGTGGTGTTGCGCGAGCCGGCTGGGGAATCGGAGATCCTGGCGCATTGCCGAGCGCGCCTGGCCGACTTCAAGTGTCCCAAGAAGCTATTCGTGGTGGACGCGATTCCACGCACCGCCACCGGAAAGATACAGCGGAATTCGATGGCCGCGACGCTCCAATGCGGTACCTGATCGCGGGCGCCGGCGCCATCGGCGCTTACGTCGGAGCGCGCATGGCGGCGGCGGGCCAGGACGTCACGCTGTTCGCGCGCGGCGCGCACCTTGAAGCAATGCAAGCGCGCGGAGTCCGGGTGCTGAGTCCGGATGGCGATTTTGAGGCGCAGCCGAAAATCATCGGGAAACTCGAGGATGCCGGTGCAGTGGATGTCGTGATCCTGGGCGTAAAGGCGCACGGACTGACCGAGCTCGCGCCGAGGTTGAAGCCTCTGCTCAGCCGCGACACGGTGGTAGTAAGCACACAGAACGGGGTGCCCTGGTGGTATTTCGACGGTCTGGAGCGCGTCGATCCCGGCGGCGTTATCGCGCGCGCCATCGAGCCGGAACGGGTGCTGGGTTCCATCGTCTATTTTTCAACCGATATTCCGGAGCCGGGTTTGATTCGCCACACGGAAGGCAACCGCATATCGCTGGGCGAGCCTGACGGCACGCGCTCAGACCGCGGCCGGGAGATCGGCGATGCGCTGAATCGCTCGGGTTTTCGCTGCCGCGTGACGAGTCACATCCGCCAAGAGATCTGGGTCAAGATTCTGGGCAATGTGGCGTTCAACCCCATCAGCGCTCTGACGCGGGCGACGCTGGCTCAGATGACCGCCGACCCCGAAATTTCAAACCTGGTGCGTTCCATCATGACCGAAGCCGAAACAGTAGCCACGGCGCTGGGTATGGAACTCCCCGTTTCCATCGATCAGCGAATCGCCGGCGCGGCGAAGGTGGGCGGCCACAAGACTTCGATGCTCCAGGATCTAGAACTGGGCCGGCCGCTGGAACTGGAAGCCATCGTGGGCGCGGTGGTCGAGCTAGGCGAGCGCGTGGGAGTCCCCATGCCGTGCACGCGCGCAGTATACGCTTGCACCAAACTACTAGACCAGCTCAAACGAGCACTCCCATGACCAACCGCTGGATCCAGCTCGGCGCATCCCTGCTGGCGATGATCATGATCGCCAATCTTCAGTACGCCTGGACGCTCTTCGTCACTCCGCTCCAGCAGTCAACCGGCTGGAAGCTCTCCGCCATCCAATGGGCCTTTACGCTATTCATCGTCTTCGAGACTTGGGTGATGCCGCTGGAGGGCTGGCTAATTGACCGCCTGGGCCCGCGGATTTTCATCTCCATTGCGGCCGTGCTGTGCACCATCGGCTGGAGCGGGCTGGCATACGCGAGAAGCCTGCCCGAACTTTATACGCTCTACGCGATTGCGGGCGTGGGCGCGGCCTTCGTTTATAGCGGCTGCATGGCCACTGGACTGAAATGGTTCCCCGACAAGCGCGGGCTGGCCGCGGGTATCATCGCGGGCGGATTCGGTTCCGGTTCGGCGCTCTTCATCCCGATCATCTCGCAAATCATCCGCGCCGACGGCTACCGCACGGCGTTCATGTACACGGGCGTGTTCCAGGGCATTCTTATCTTCTGCGCCGCGCAGTTCATGCGCAACCCTCCGCCTCAAACAGCAGCTCCGCCCGCTCCCAAAAGCAGCCGCCTGCGCGTGTCGCACGCGTCGGAACAATTCACTACACTCGACATGCTGCGCACGCCGCACTTCTACATTCTTTATTTGATGGCGACCATGATGGGCATCGGCGGCCTCATGGTTACCGCGCAGGCGGCGCCGGTGGCCGCGAGCCTCGGAATCGGTCTCACGGCGCTCACCGTGGCGCAGTCGCTCGGCCGGGTGGGCAATGGGGCGGGCCGTGTGTTCTGGGGCTGGGTATCCGATCACCTGGGCCGCGAGAAAACCATGTTCATCGCGTTCACGCTGCAGGCCGGGTGCCTGCTGAGCGTGCTGACGCTGGGCGCATGGTCGGGCACATGGTTCATCGTCACGCTGTTCTGCGTTTACTTTACGTGGGGGGAAGTGTACGTCTTGTTTCCGTCCGCGGTGGCGGATTATTTCGGAGCGAAAAACTGCACCTCGAATTACAGCCTGATGTATACGTCCAAGGGAGTCGCTTCCATCGTCGCGGGCGGTATCGCGGCGCTGCTGTTCGAACGCTTCGGAAGCTGGTCGGCGGCATTTTATGGGAGCGCCGCCCTGGCGCTATGCTCGGCCCTGATGGCGATCGGAATCCACAGCCTGCCGCTGCCTGGCAAGACCGCCGGGTTGCGGATACTCAAGTGATAATCTAAAGGAACGTGATAGGTTGAGTACGGCAGTGAACGAAGAACTAGCAGAGCCGCGGTTAGTGGAAATTCCGCCAGTCGAGGTTGCATGTCCCCCTCCGATTCCGGAGCCGGTTGTAATTCCGGATGCGGTGACGCCCCCGCGCATGCCTCCCACGCCGCCGGTCTGGCTGCGGCTGGCATACACCTTCGAGTTTCTTCTCGCCATCGACGCCGTTCTCTCGCTGTGGAGCCAGGTCGGCGGCCAAGGCCATCTCGATTTGCTGCCATGGTACGCCAAGCTGGTCCTGGTAACAACGTTCGCATGGTGCGTTGTCGGCTTCACCGCTAGCATCGTGGAGCAATCCAGCGCCTGGTCCGGGCGCACCGTTCGCTGGGTTTCCGGCATGCTGCTGATCGCGCTCGCCATGGGGCTGATCACGTTCTACTTTCACCTGCATGAGGTGCCGGACGAGCAAGAGAACGGCGATAGCAATTCCACCTCTGTCAGCATCGGCCGCCCGGGCGGATTGATTAAACGAGCGTGACCCCGGCACCCGCGAAGATCCCTTTCGGCCGCTGGGCGCCGCTCGAAAGCCCGCTGGCCATCGAATATCCCATCGAAGTGCTGGATGAGATTCGCGCCGTATGCCGCCAGGCGGTGGCCGGAAGCGGGCCGCAGCCCACTGGCGTGCTCTTTGGAACGCGCAAAGACGACACGCTGCGCATTCTGAGCTGGCGTCCCTGTCCAGCGCGTCCCGATGAAGTGGCGCGGCTCCTGGCCGAATTCCGCACGGATCCCGACCTCCTCGGCCTGGAGCCACTCGGCTGGTTCGTCTTGCATGCGCGTGGCGATATCAGCCTGGCCGCGGCCGATCTCGAGGTGTATGGCGGATGCTTTGGCGCGCCCTGGCAAGTGGCGCTAGTGCTGCGTCCCGGAAGACAGGCGACCGTCCGAGCCGGATTCTTCGTGCGCGCGCGGGATGGCAGCCTGCGTACCGAATCCAGTTATCGCGAGTTCACCCTGCTGACGCCGCACGGAACCGAACCAGCGGCCGCGCCTGCGGAATCCGATTCGCCCGCGCCGCGAATCTCCACCAAATCGCGGCGAACGTTTCGCTGGCTCTGGCTGGCGCCAGGCTTCCTGGCGATAGTTACCGCCGTGGTGGTGCTCCGAAGCCGCTCCCAAAGCGTGCAGCCTTCACCGCCTCCCGCTTTCGCATTCCGCATTACCGAAGGCGATGGACGGCTGGGCCTGCAATGGGACGGCCAAGCGCCCGTCCTCGAAGGCGCGCGCGCCACGCTGGCCATTGACGACGGCAAAGACCATTCCGATGTCCGCTTGGATCAAGCCGCGCTCCGGGCCGGCGGCATGGCCTTGGTGCGTCATTCTCCGGATCTGCAGGTTCGCATGACGGTTTATCCGGCGCATGGCGCGCCCCTCGCCGAATCGGCCCGTCTGGTCACCGGCAGCCCCGCCGGTCCATCTCCGGACGCGGCGGAGCTTAGCCGTCTCACCCAGGAGAATAAAAAATTACGGGAAGACGCCAGCCGCGAGTCGGCCCGCGCCGCCCGCGCCGAGAATCTCGTCCGCATTCTGCAGCAGCGTCTGAAATAGCCTTACAATTCTTAACAAACCCGAAGGCTGGAGGCATACGTCCACAGTTATTAATGCCCGCCCCCCGGTGAACCATACTTAGACTTGGAGGAATTCCCATGACCACATCCCGCGCAAAAATGCTATTCGCGCTGGCCCTGAGCCCGTTGCTCGCCCTGTCCGCGGATTTCTGGTCTAAGCCGCACACGGAATGGACTCCCGAAGAAGTGGTCCGCATGCTGAGCAATTCGCCCTGGGCGCAGGACGCCACGGCGCGCATGGAAATGGACCGCGGTGAGCATGGCCAGCGTTCCGGGCGCAGCGGCGGGATGGGCGGCAGCGGTGGTGGCGGCGGCGGCGGCATCGGCGGGATAGGCCGCGCCGGTGGCGGCATCAACGGCCCCATGGGCGGCGGCGGTCCGCTCGGAACCGGCAACGGGAGCGGTGGCGGGATGGGCGGCGGCCGGGGATCCAGCCGCGATGACAATACCGGCGGCCCCATTCGAATGCCCGATATTCGCGCTACGGTCCGATGGGAAAGCGCGCTTCCCGTGCGCCAGGCGATGGCTAAACGGCTCGACGCCGAGCTGACGGAAGAATCGTCTTCCTACATCATCGCGGTGGCCGGCCTGCCCCGCCGCTCACGCTCGGAAGACGAGGATCCGGATCGTCTGGAGTCGGTTCGAATCGCCACCACGCTCGGCGCCAAAGGGCGATCCGGCCTCGCTCCCCAAAAAGTGGAGCTGGCCAAGGATGGCACCACACTGCTTTTCGTGTTCCGCCGCGACGAGCCTTTCTCCCTCGACGACAAAGAGGTGGAGTTCGTTACCAAGATGGGTCCCATGGAATTGAAGCGCAAGTTCAGGCTCAAGGACATGATCTACCAGGGGAAGCTCGCGCTGTAAATCAGCGCCCGACGAAATAGGGATCGGGCTCCGGCACCGCGGCTCCGTCCTTGCGCGGCGAAGACGCGCCGTAATTCGTCTTCGCCGACGAATTGTGCAGCACCGCCTGTCCCCCGCCCATCCAGCCGGAGTATTCACCCACTACGATCAACTGGTGCCCGCGCTTTTCCAGTTCCGCGCGCACCGTTTCCGGCACTCGCGATTCCATCCGCAGATCGCAGCCGCCCATGGTCGTCTTGGTGAACCGCGGCGCTTCCAGCGCCCACTGGATATTCATCTTGTGATCCACAATGTTGGTCACGAACTGCGCCTGCGCCTGCGCCTGGTTCATTCCGCGCATGATCCCGAAGCCGATGTGCTGGTCCCCGCGTTCCATAAACCCGGGAATGATGGTGTGGAAAGGCCGTTTGCGCGGCGCCAGCGCGTTCGGATGTTTTGGATCGTAGGAGAATGCGCCGCCGCGGTCATGCAGAATGAATCCCATCCCGTCGACGGCGATTCCCGACCCAAAAATATCGGAAATGCTCTGGATCCACGAAACCACGTTGCCGTCGCGGTCCACCACGCTCAGGTAAGTCGTGTTCCCGTGCTTGTCCGGCTCACCCGGCGAGACATCGCAGTTCGCTTTCCCGGCATCGATCAGCTTCGCCCGCTCCCTGGCATAACCCTTCGATAGCAGGCCCGCCAGCGGTATTTGCGCCTGCCGCGGATCGGCGATATAGCGCTTAGCGTCGGCCACCGTCAGCTTCCAGGCCTCTATCTTCAAATGCAGCGCATCCGCGCTGTTCTGCGCGTAATCGCCCAGCGGATAATTCTCCAGGATGTTCAGCATCTCCAGCATCCCCACGCCCTGGCTGTTGGGCGGAAGCTGGTAAACTTTCCATCCGCGGTAGTCGATCGAAATCGGCTGCACCCATTCGCTCTCAAATTCGCGGAGATCGGCGGCTTCCATGGTCCCGCCTAGTTTGCGCGACGTTTTCAAGATCGCCTCGGCAATGGGACCGCTATAGAACGCCTCGGCTCCGCCGCTCGCGATCAAACGAAGCGCCTTCCCCAGATCCGGATTCTTGAAAATCCCGCCCACTTTCGGCGCCGATCCGTTGGGCAGGAACACGCGCCGCGCCTCGTCCTCCAGCTTGCCGCTGGCGTTGTCCCAGTCCCATTGAATTTGTTCCGTGACGGGAAATCCGTTCTCGGCATAGTAGATCCCGGGCTGAAACAACTCGCGCCAGGGAAGCTTGCCGAAGCGCTTGTGCAGCTTCGCCCATCCGTCCACGCAACCCGGCACGGTTACCGTGTGGATCCCCGCGATCGAGTAGGACCCACTGCCCATCCGGTCCAGGTGATCGATACTCAGCTTCTTCGGCGTCCACCCGCTCGCATTGATGCCGGTAAGCTTGCCTGTCTTGGCTTCCCAGATCAGCGCGAACAGATCGCCGCCCGGGCCATTCATCATCGGTTCCACCACCGACAGAACCGCGTTGGCGGCAATGGCCGCGTCCACGGCCGATCCTCCGCGCGCCAGCACTTGCGCTCCCGCCTGCGATGCCAGCGTCTGTGCCGTGGCCACAATCCCGCGCTTCGTAATCACCATCGACCGCGCTTGCGGCCGGTCCTGAGCGAGTGTAAGCAACGAAGCGAATGACATGAGCGCTAAGACCCAGCGTGTGGCCATGGAACGAATCATTCTACCAGCCATTGGGGCAGGTTATTCACGCCGCCATGCCGCTTCAGGGCTCGGCACGGACGTAAAGCACTTGCCCTGGCTGGACCGCTTCCACTGCATCGCGCAACGCTCCCGCCATCGGCTCGTAATCCTCGCGCCGATTGCGTCTGGGATGCACAATCACAATCCCAAAGGTTAGCTTTGTGAGATTGTGCTGGAACTCGAACCCGCGGTCAAGCGTGAGCAGGACATCGAAGTTTCCCGCAGCCAGTTGAATGAGCTGATTGTCGGCGGTGCTTTGCCACTTCGCCTCGCCCACCGTGGTGACTTCGTGCTTGGCTAGAAAGTCGCGGATCCCAGGATCAAGGCATTCATCGATCAGGATGCGCATTCCGCGAGGAGTTGTTCTTTGGCTATTTCAAGAAATTGAATCGCTTGCTCGCGCTGAACCCGAGGGAAGGCTTGCAGGAACTTATCGAGCGTATCGCCGGCTTCAATGAAATCGAGCAAGGTCTGAACAGGCACCCGTGTTCCCGTGAAACACGGAGTGCCGTGCATGATCTCCTTGTCGATGGTCACAATGCCCGGCAGGGCCGCGCGTCTCTCAGCGGTCATACTCTTAAGGTAGGCGATCCCTTCTTGCAAGGCAACCCCGCGTGTTATCCTGGCTTGCCGAGTGTCTACGCCCATCTCTCCGCTCCCCGTCAGAGCTCGCCGCCGCATCACCCGGCGTCTGATCCCGTTCCTCTTCCTGCTCTACGTCATCGCGTTTCTCGACCGCGTCAACGTCAGTTACGCGGGCCTCGA
>JAYTVY010000255.1:0-5064 GCA_043743755.1 Bryobacterales bacterium
TCGGCGAATGGGCTGGGAGCTCTCCTTGCTGGTGCTTCCGGTGGTGTACTTGTTTTACCGTTCCTACCGCCTGTATCTGGACCGGCTGGAAGACGAAAAAAGATACGCCCTCGAGCAGCGCCAGCATGCCGAGGATATGGCGTCCCTCCATCTGCGCACCATTGAGGCGCTGGCGCTGGCCATAGGGGCCAAGGACCAGACCACCCATGACCATTTGCAGCGGGTCCAGACTTATGCGGTGGAGGTAGGCAAGGCGCTGGGTCTCACCGAAACGCAGTTGAGCTCGCTGCGCGCCGCGGCGGTGCTGCATGACATCGGCAAGCTGGCGGTGCCCGAGCACATCATCTCCAAGCCCGGCAAGCTGACGCCGGAAGAGTTCGACAAGATGAAAATTCATCCAGTGGTGGGCGCCGAGATTCTGGAGCAGGTGAAGTTCCCGTATCCGGTGGTCCCCATTGTGCGCGCGCATCATGAGAAGTGGGACGGCAGCGGCTATCCGTACGGTTTGAAGGGAGAGCAGATCCCCATAGGAGCGCGTATTTTGTCCGTGGTGGATTGCCTGGACTCCATCGCCAGCGACCGGCAGTATCGCCGCGCTCTGCCGCTGGACGAGGCCATGGAAGCGGTGAAGGCGCAGTCGGGCACCAGCTTCGATCCCAAGGTGGTGGAGGTAGTGTCGCGCCGCTACCGCGAACTGGAAGTCATGGCCAGGGGCAATCATGTGGCGCAAGCCCGCTTGTCCACCCGGCTGCAAATCGAAAGAGGCGACGCTCCCGCCGTGGGATTTGAGAACACTGGAGAATCCGGCGCGGCGCTGCCGGCGATCGAGCGGGGCGATTTTCTGCACCAGATCGCTGCCGCGCGGCAGGAAGTGCAGATGCTGTTCGAAATGTCCCGGGATCTGGGCAATTCTCTCAGCCTGAATGAGACCCTCTCAGTGCTGGCGATGCGCCTGAAGCGAATTGTCCCGCACGACGCCATTGCGATTTACATCCAGCGCGGCCGCACCCTGATTCCGGAGTACGTGAGCGGTGACGATTTCCGGCTGTTCTCATCGCTGGAGATTCCCGTCGGGCAAGGCCTGTCGGGATGGGTGGCGGCGAACCGGAAGGCCATCGTCAATGGCAATCCCTCGGTGGAGCCGGGTTACTTAAACGATCCCACGCGGTTCAGCATGCTGCGGTCCGCTTTGGCGGTGCCGCTGGAAGGCTTGAACGGCGTAGTGGGAGTGCTAACCCTGTATCATGCCGCCAAGGACGCTTTCAACAACGATCATCTGCGGGTGCTGCTGGCGCTCAGCTCGAAAGTTTCGCTGTCCATTGAGAACGCCTTGAAATACCGGCAGGCGGAATCCTCGGCCACCACCGATTTTCTTACCAGCCTCCCCAATGCCCGCTCCTTGTTCCTCCATCTGGATGCGGAGCTGGCGCGGTCAAAACGCAACCAGACGCTGGTGGCGGTGCTGGTATGCGACCTGGACGGATTCAAGCAGGTGAATGACCGCCACGGGCATCTGGAGGGCAACAAGGTGCTGCAGTCGGTGGCCAACGGACTCAGCGAAGGGTGCCGTGAGTACGATTATGTGGCGCGCATGGGTGGTGACGAGTTCGTGTTGATTCTGCCCGGCCTGGAGGAACCCAGCGTGCAAGCCAAGGCGCTGGCGCTGCGCGAGATGGCCGAACTGCGCGGACTGGAAATCTGCGGGGAGCGCCTTGTGAGCCTCAGCGTGGGTGAGGCGTTCTATCCACGGGATGGCCAGGATGCCGAGCAGTTGCTGGCCGAGGCCGACCGCAGAATGTACAAGGCCAAGCAAGAGGCCAAGCTGGCCGGCGTGGTACGATAGCGCGCGATGCGTTTTGTGTGGGCTATTGGACTGGTGCTTGCGTGTAGTGTGCCGGCCCAAGTGACCAGCGGGCGGCGTCCGGCGCGCCTGGTGATCCGTAACGCGATGGTGATTGAGGGCAACGGGACGCCCGCGTCCGGGCCCAAGGACATTGTCATCGAGAACGGCGTGATCCGGGACGTAGGTTCCGCGCATGCTGCCGGCGGGGACGCGGTCATCGACGCCACCGGCAAATACGTAATGCCCGGACTCATCAACGCGCACGGCCACGTGCAGGACGAGCGGGGCGGGGTCCCGATGCCGCTCGAATACAACCTGAAGCTCTGGCTGGCTTGCGGCATCACCACCGTGCGCGACGTCGGCAGCGACACGCGTAAGGCCGTCAAACTGCGGGCCGCCAGCGCCGAAGGGCAGGTGGCTGCGCCGCGGCTATTCGTCTATCCGGTCTTCAACCGCGATCCAAACCCGCGCAACGGCGAAGAAGCCCGGGCCCGCATTCGCGAGATCAAGGCGCTGGGCGGGGATGGGGTCAAGCTGATGGGCGTCTATCGCGACGTCATGGAGGCCATGGAGGATGAGGCGCACAAGCTCGGCTTGCGCGTGGCGCACCACACCGGCGTTGAAGAGACCAACGCGTGGGACGACATCCGCTTCGGCACCACCAGCATCGAGCACTGGTACGGCATTCCGGACGCGGCGATCGAAAACGGACGCCAAGGTTTTCCATCGTCCTACAACTACTGGAATGAAATCGACCGCTTCCGCTGGGCCGGACGGCTCTGGCGCGAGGCTAGTCCAGAGCGGCTGATGAAAGTTTTCGACGGGATGGTGGAAGCGAAGGTTGCGTGGGTGCCCACGCTGGAAATCTACGAAGCCAGCCGCGACCTGCAGCGCGCTCAGAACCAGCCCTGGTTTCGCGATTACCTGCACCCGGTGCTGGCGAAGTACTTCGAGCCCAACCCGAACAATCATGGATCGTATTTCGAGGGCTGGTCGTCTACCGACGAGATGTACTGGAAGGAGAACTACCGCATCTGGATGGCCGCGCTGCGCGAATTCGAAAAGCGCGGCGGCTTGATCGGCTGCGGCGAGGATGCCGGTTTCATCTACCAGATGTACGGATTCGGGCTGATCCGGGAACTGGAATTACACCAGGAAGCCGGGTTTCAGCCGCTGCAGGCCATCCAGCACGCCACTTTGAATAACGCGCGCATCCTGGGACAGGAGCAGCATCTGGGCCGGGTTCGCGCCGGCTGGGCCGCCGACATCCTGGTGGTGAACGGAAATCCCCTGGAGAATTTGAAGGTGCTTTACCCAGCGGGTCTCGGAGGAGCCGGCGGCATTGAGTGGACCATCAAGGAAGGGATACCGTATCATGTTCCGGACTTGATGACCGAATTGAAAGCGCTGGTGGCAAGAGCCCGGACGCAGCGCTAGCGTCACCCTGACGAGCCTCTAGATTTTTGTTCCGTCCGCACGCAAACAGCGCTATGATGATTTCGTACCCGCCCAGAGGCGGGACCGCTGGAACAACGAGAAGAGCCTGGTACAGGCCAAAAGGAAAATATGGAAAAGCTGGCGCAGAACATTCAGGAAGCTTTTCTCAATAATGCCAGGAAGGACAAGATCTTCCTTACTATTTACTTAATGAGCGGAGTGAAGCTCTCGGGTCGGATCAAGAGCTTCGATAAGTACTCGGTAGTGCTCGAAACCAACAATCAAGAGCAGCTCATTTTCAAACACGCCATATCCACGGTAGTGGTTTCGCGGCCATTCCACGGATCGCAGGCCATGCATACGCCGGCGCCTTTGGCGGGACCTCCCGGGCCTAATAACTCGGCCCCCTCGGCATCGCCTGCCGAGCTTGAGGAATAGCAGCGGCGCTTGGCTGAAGCGGGACGAGAACGCGCGATCCTGGTCGGACTCGAACTTAAGTCGCGTCCTAAGAAGACGGGTATGCCCGGACCGGAGCAGCCAGCATTCAACGCTCGGGAATCGCTGGAAGAGCTGCATACACTGGCCGAAAGCGCGGGAGCCGAGGTGGAAGCCTCCCTGCTGCAGGCGCGCAATGCGCCCGACGCGGCCACCCTGGTGGGATCCGGCAAGCTGGCGGAGATCCAGGCCCTGGTGGCGGCCAGCGGCGCCGGCATGGTGCTGTTCGATACGGACCTGACGCCCACCCAGCAGCGTAATCTGGAGCGCGCGCTGGATTGCAAGGTGCTGGACCGCACCCAGTTGATCCTGGACGTATTCGCGCACCGGGCCCGTACGCGAGAAGGTCAGCTTCAAGTAGAGCTGGCGCAGCTGAACTACTTGCTGCCGCGGCTGTCGGGACACGGCGTCGAGATGTCGCGGCTGGGCGGCGGCATCGGCACGCGCGGTCCGGGCGAGACGAAACTGGAGACCGACCGGCGGCGCATCCGGCTGCGCGTCCAGAAAATCGAGCGCGATCTGAAGAGTGTACGGGCGGGCCGCGGCATCCAGCGGCGGCAGCGGCAAGGCGTGCCGCTTGCGACCATGGCGCTGGTGGGCTATACCAACGCCGGCAAGTCCACGCTGTTTAACCGGCTCACGGGCGCCGGTGTAGCGGCCGATGCGCGCATGTTCGCCACGCTGGACCCCACCGTGCGCCACCTGGTTCTGCCGTCGCGCCGCAAGGTTCTGCTCAGCGATACGGTGGGTTTCATTCGCAATCTGCCTACCACGCTGGTGAAGGCGTTTCGCGCGACGCTGGAAGAAGTGACCGAAGCGGCGCTGCTGCTGCACGTAGTGGACGCCAGCTCGCCGCACGCGCCGGATCAAACCGCGCATGTGCTCAACGTTCTGCGCGAGATCGGCGCGGGCGAAACTCCGCAGTTGCTGGTGCTCAACAAACTCGACCTGTTGCCGGAAGCCGATGCGGGCAGCGTTGCGCAGCGCGTTCTGGGCGAGACGCGCACGCCGGAAACCTGGCATGCCGTTCCGGTATCGGCCAAGACCGGAGCGGGCGCCGCCGAGTTGCTGGCGGCCATGGATCGGATGCTGGATCTGGACCCGGTTTCGCGCGCCGTGTTCCGTCTGCCCGCCGGCGATGGCGCTTTGACCAACTTGCTGCATGAGCGCGGAGTAGTTCTAGGAACGCGTTATGACGGCGAGTGGTGCGAAGTGGAGGCGCAAGTGCCGGAGTCCGTCCGGCGGCGCCTCGCTGCATACATCGTCCAGTGATATTCTGACTTCAGGGT
>JAYTVY010000256.1:0-4790 GCA_043743755.1 Bryobacterales bacterium
GCGCCGCCGCACAGCGCGAGCACTTCTGGCCGGGCTTCACCCGGGTGGCCTTGCCCTGGCTTACCACCATGCCCTCCACCGTGTGTGTGCAGATGGGGCAATAAACCCACGCTCTGGCTTCGATCTTTGGAGCGTTCAAATTCATAACTCCTCCTTCCGTCACTCGTATTGACGTAGACGGAAGCACAAAGGATCGGGGAAATTGTAAAGATTCGGTAAGCAGTGAGGTTACACTGAGAGATTCGATTCTTATGAAAACAGCTTTCCTGTTCCCCGGCCAAGGTTCGCAATACGCGGGCATGGGCCGGACCCTGTCCGCGCGCTTCCCGGCGGCTCGGGCGGTGTTCGATGAAGCCGATGCGGCCCTTGGATTCGGCCTCTCCGAACTCTGTTTCAACGGTCCCGAGGACCAGTTGAAGCTAACGGAGAACACGCAGCCCGCGCTGCTCGCTGTATCGACGGCGGCCTATAGGGTGCTTTCGGAAAATGGCGTGCGTCCGGATTACGTCGCGGGACATAGCCTGGGTGAATATTCGGCGCTGGTGGCGGCCGGATCGCTGGCATTCGCCGATGCGGTCCGTTTGGTTCGCAAGCGCGGGCAGTATATGCAGCAGGCGGTTCCGGCGGGCGTGGGGGCGATGGCCGCGCTGCTGAAATTGCCCGATGGCAAGCTGGACGGCGTACTGGAAGAAGCCGCGCAAGGCGAAGTGGTCACGGCGGCGAACTTGAATTCGCCGGAGCAGATCGTGATAGCGGGTAACACCGCGGCGGTACAGCGCGCCATGGAACTGGCTAAGGCCGCCGGCGCGCGCCGGGCGGTGCTGCTGCCGGTGAGCGCGCCGTTCCATTGCCCGCTGATGAAGCCCGCGCAAGGGCGGCTCAAGGCCGACCTCGACGCCGCTCAATTCCGCGATCTCAGCGTGCCGCTGGTAAACAACTGGCAGGCGCGGGCAATCGCTACCGGGGAGGAAGCGCGCCAGGGCTTGTTCGAGCAGGTGCCCAATCCGGTACGCTGGCTGGAATCGGTGCGCTGGCTGAGCTCGCAGGGAGTGACGCGGTGCATCGAGGTGGGTCCGGGCGGAGTACTCAGCGGGTTGTTGAAGTCCATCGATCCGGAGATCCAAGGTCTGAAATTTGGAGAAGCTGATGATTTGGAAAAATTGCTGGCGGCGTAGCGGGGTGCGCTCCCTGACGGTGGCGGCCCTGCTAGCCCTCTTTACGTCATGCCGGTTGCCGGGGGAGAAACAGGATCTCAACAAGCTCACCGAGGAGTTCATCTATTCATCGCTGGCGCTGACTCCGGTGACGGCTACCGGCGTTGGGTACCACGTACATAACGGGCGGCGCCTGGATGAATTTCTGGACGATTACAGCTTCGGCGGAATCCGCGAGCAGCACCGGTTTTACGCCAGCTTCAGCGAGCGCCTGGATCGCATCCAGCCGGAAGCGCTCTCCGCTGAAGATCGCGCCGATTACCGCATCCTGAAGAACCAGGTGGCGCTGGGCCTGCTCGAGCTGACCACTCTCCGCAGCTTTCGCCATAACCCGACGGTATACGTCGAGCTCATCGGGAATGCGCTATTCGGGCCTTACGTGCTCGAATACGGGCCCAAAGCGGACCGCTACCGGCACATCATCAAGCGTCTGATTGGGATCCCCGTGCTGCTGGATCAGGCCAAGGCCAACCTGCAGGATTCGCCCGACGTCTGGAACAAAGTAGCTCGTGAAGAGGATGAAGGCAACCTCGCGCTGATCGATAAGACCATGCGCGCCAACGTGCCTCCGGAATTGAAAGCTGAATACGACCGTGCCGCGGGTTCAGCGCTGGCCGCCATCCGGAAGTTCGACGAGTATCTGGCGAAGGACCTGTCGCAGCGCGTCAGCTCGTGGCGTCTCGGTAAAGACAAATACGCCCAGAAGTTCCGCGAGACCCTGGACGTCGGCAAGACACCCGAGGAAGTGCTGGCCGATGCCGAGGCTGAGTTAAAGCGCGTGCGCGAGGAGATGGTTCGCCTGGCCGCGCCCAAGCCGCTGGCGCAGGCGCTGGATGAAATCGCGCGCCAGCACGCTACGCCCGAGACGTACTTCGAAGCCGCGCGCCAGGACTTACAGCAAGCCACCGATTTTGTCCGCGCGAAGCACTTGCTTTCGCTGCCGGCGCGGCAGAACCTGCTGGTAATTCCAACGCCGGAGTTTATGCGCGGAGTCTACGGGGTGGGCGGCTTCAATCCCGCGCCGGCTCTGGAGCCGGGGCTGGGCGCATTTTACTGGATCACGCCGATTTCACCCGCCTGGCCGAAAGAACGCGTGGAATCGAAGCTGCGCGAGTACAACGTGTATGGGCTCCACCAGCTGACCATCCATGAAGCCATGCCCGGGCATTACGTGCAAGCGGAATTCGCCAATGACGTGCAACCCAGGCCCCGCCGGCTGCTCCGCAACGTTTACGGAAACGGCGCGTACGTGGAGGGCTGGGCGGTCTACTGCCAGCAATTGATGTCCGATGAAGGATTCTTGAACAATAATCCGGGACTTAAGCTGAGTTTCCTGAAGCAAATGCTGCGCGTGATCAGCAATTCGATTCTGGATATACGGCTGCAAACCATGAACATGAGCGAGCAGGAAGCTTTGGACCTGATGCTGCGCGATACATTCCAGGAGCACGAGGAGGCCACCGCGAAACTGCAGCGCGCGCAACTGACCTCAGGCCAGTTGCCTATGTATTTCGTCGGCTGGCGCGGCTGGCTGCAAGCGCGCGACGAATACAAGAAACGCGCGGGCGATAAGTTTGAGTTATGGAAATTTCACGACGCTTCGTTGAAAGAAAGCGCCGTGCCGCTGCCGGTGTTGGGCGAGTTAGTGCGGTGAACGCGCCCGGGGAGGACGTGCGCTTGCTGACGCGCGCGGCTCCGTTCACCGGCGAAAAGACGAAGGGCCGGGGGGGTTATTTTCCTTCAAAGCGGGCCTTTCGTCTTTCCCGGAAACTTGCGACGCCTTCGCGAAAATCGTCGCTCTTGAGGACGGCTGGCATATCGTCCCAAATGCGGCCCGACGCGGCGGACCGCAACGTTGCCGCAATCCCCAGCGGCGCTTGCTCCGCGATTCGTTCGGCCAGCTCGACTGCGCGCTCTAATTGCCGTCCGGGTTCCACCACCTCCTGCACCAGCCCAAGCTTCAAGGCCTCGGTGGCGCCGAACTCATCGCCCGTCAGCAGATAGCGCATCGCGTTGCCCCAGCCCGCCTCGCGGACCAGCCGGAACGTCGCCCCGCCGAGCGGATAAAGACCGCGCGACACCTCCAGCTGAGCGAATCTCGCATCCGATGCCGCGATTCGAACATCCGCGGCCAGCAGCAGCTCGATCCCAATGGTAAACGTGATTCCCTGCACCGCCATCACCACCGGCTTCGACATAGTCGTGCGCAATCCAAACGGATCGCGTTCCCCGGGACCAGGCTCGAACGGATCGCCCTTCTGGGCGAATAGCGGAGCGTACTGCTCCAGATCGATGCCTCCGGTGAAATGATCGCCATGGGCGAATACTACGCCGCAGCGCAACCCGGCGTCTTCATCCAGATCGCCATACGCCTTTGCCAAAGCGCGAAACATGGGAGGATCGAACGCATTGCGCTTGGCGGTTCGATTCAACCCGATCAGCAAGAGATGCCCGCGGCGCTCGGTGGTAATCGAGTTCATGATTTCGCCTTCCAAAACTCAAACGCCAGCAGCAGCCAGGCCGCGATGAACGCCAGGCCTCCAAACGGAGTCACCACGCCCACCATTCGCACGCCGCTCAGCACCAGCACGTAGAGACTCCCAGAAAACAGCAAGATGCCGATCAGCAGCAGCACGGCCACCCAATTCGCCCTGCGAATCCGGAACAGAGGAATCACCAACAGGCCCAGCGCGTGAATGAAATGATAAAAGACCGCGCGCTCCCAGATGCCGATTGCGTAGTCGTCCACGCGGCCTTTCAATCCATGCGCGCCGAAAGCGCCGAGCACCACCGCCAACGCAAGCGCGCCGGCCCCAATCGCGGACCAATTCATGGTTGGCCTCCCAGCTTCACCGTCGCGTCCAGTGTACCCACGCCTTCAATGCGAGCTTGCACGCGGTCACCGGCCTGGATGCGCGCGCCCTTGGGGCAGCCGGTGGAGATCAGGTCGCCTGGATGCAGCGTCATGTAATCGCTGTGGAAGCGAACCAGCTCGAAGGGCCGGGTCTTCATGTTGCGGACGAAATCGCGCGAGTGCGCCTGGCCATTGTGTTCGGTGATCACTTCCAGCGCATCCACGTCCGCGATCTCATCGGCGGTGACTATCACGGGACCAAAGCTGAAGAACGTGTCTATGCTCTTGGCGCGGGTAAGATAGCGCGGATTGCGGCGCAAGACGTCCAGCGCGGTCATGTCCAGCGTGGTGGTGTAACCGAAGATCACGCCGGCCACTTCTTCAGCTTTCAAAAACCGGCAGACCTTGCCGATGACGACCCCTAGCTCTCCCTCGGCATCCACTTCATTCGAGATCTCCTGGGGCGGCAGCACTATTGAACCGCCGGGATGGAACATGCAGGACGCCGGCTTCATGAAGCTGGCAGGTTCCTCGGGCTGCACCGCCTGAATATCCTCGGCGTGCGATTTGTAATTCAGCCCGATGCACCAGATCTTAGGCGGAACGTCATAAGGGACCAGCGGCCGCACTTCGTTCCAGGGGATGCCAGGCGCCGGACCCGCGGCGCGCAGCGCATCCGCGCCATGTTCGATAATCCCCGGCAGATCATCCGGAACGCCCAG
>JAYTVY010000257.1:0-6122 GCA_043743755.1 Bryobacterales bacterium
CGGATCCTCATACCGCACCGGCTGCGACAAGTTGCGAAGCTGCACTTGGCCCACGTAAGTTCCGCTGATGTTCACCGTGCCGGTAATATTCTCCAGATCCAGATCGTGCCCGCGCCCCTTCAAATCCACTGACCCCTTCACTCCCGTCGCGCGGATGATGTCGCTCTTCTGCAGGTCCACGCGCACGTTGCCGCCCACGTTGTCGATCCTCACTCCCGCGTTGTCGCTGTTGATCTCGACGTTCCCTTGCACGTCCTTCACATCGAAGTCTCCCATCCGCCCGTGCCCTTCGATGCTCGCATTTGCGGGCACCGTGATCTCCAGATCGTCGGAAATTCGCAGACGGTCGTTGACGCGGTCCTGATTTGTACGCACCAGAACCTGATCGCCCTGCACGATCAGCTCAAGTGGCGTCTCGTTGTTCGCCTTGTCGGCGGTGTTCTGCTGCATGGAACGGATGGTCTTGCGGCCGCTCACCTTCACCGTGGTTCCCGCCCCGCCCACGATGCGCGCATTTCCCCGGAAGCCTTCAATCACCACGCGGCAGTTCTTCCCGCAGGGCTTCTCGGCCGCCCCCAGCGCGTAATCGTAGCTCTCGCCCATGTCGATTACCAGTCCATTCAGCCGGCTCGTTGGAAACCACCAGTTCTGGCGGTGCGCGGTCCAGGCCGCCGAGCCAATCAGGCAAATGAAGATCACCAGTACCCATTCACCGCCCGAAACGCCGTTGCGCGGAAGGGGCTTCGAACTCATCGCCCAGAACAGAATCTCTACCAGCCGCAGACCGCCCCACGCGATCAGGATGAACGGCCAGTAGTTGGACAGGATTTCGCCGACATGGACCTCCGGCCACACATTCCGCAAAAGGAACAGCGCGCCCAGTCCAATCAGAATCAGCGGCCCGATAACCGAACCTCGTCTCATATGGCGGTTCCTCCCGATGGCGGATTCGCCGGCGGCTGGCCGGCATATGGTCCTGAAAGCGGCGGCGGCGCCATCGCCTTCTCCAGCAATTTGAAAAGACCGAAAACAATCAGCAGTACCGGCCACGTGTGGCCGAAGCTGTAATATCCGGCCTGCGATATGGCCACCAGTACGCCCACCGTGATCAGCAGGATGGGTCCACGAACTGCTTGAATCAGCAGGCTGGTATTAACGGGATTCATGGCGGACCTCCTGAGCGGGAGGTGGAATCGACGGACGCTGAGGCGTTATCCGTTCATAAAGCATGTAAGCTCCCAGCGCGATCAGCGCCACCGGCCAGTAATGCAGAATCACTCGAAAACGGATGATGTCCAGATTGTGCAGCAGGAACAAGAGGCCCAGAGCCATCAAGAAAATCGGACCGGCCGGGAAAGCCGACGCGCCCTGGCGCCGCATGGGAACGAGGCTCGAAAATTCGTCGGTGTGCTGCCCCATCTGGCGCTTTTTCGCCGTGTGATACGCCTCGAATGCCATATACAGAACCCACACGCCGATCAGCATGCCGAACAGCGGCTCCAGGCTTCCGGTAGTATCCGGGCTGCTCACAATGGCGATCAGGATTCCCAGGATCACCACGTGGATCAAACCCTTCACGTACTGCCCGTTGTAGATCGCGCCCACGCCCGGGATCAAGCCCAGCAGGAAAGCGAGTCCAGGCGAAGCGGATGTGTCCGCGGCTGTTCGCAGCGGCGGAGGCACTCCCGCGGGAGCGGTATACGGCGAGGCGTAGGGCGACGCGGCTGCCGCTGCCGGAGCGCCCGCGGCCACCGGAACATGGTCCTGGCAGTAAATTACGCCCTCGGCCATGCGCTGGCATGACTCGCAGAGGGCTTTCCCGCAGGCCCGGCAATACGCGCTGGCCGGAATATCTGGATGAGTGGTGCAGTTCATTTCTTTTCCTTCTCCGTCTCGGATCCCGCGGCCACCGCCGGTTTCGGCGCTGTCTGCTCCTGGTCCGTCCATTCTTTCAGGCGGCTTTGAATTTCAATCACCAGCCTGAGATTGTCGTAATACTTCATCGCCCGGTCCCAGGTCCTGTGAGCGCGATCGTCCACCGCGGCCCACACCTTCACCGGATCCAAATCCGAAGCGCGCAACTGTCGCGGCTCAAACCCCGCGAAGCGCGCCAGCATCGAAAATGAGAGCACTGTCATGGCCATGCCCATCACGTACCGGGGCTGCAGGATGGATTGGAACCAGCCACCCAGCTTGCCGCCCGGAAGCCCGCGCGTCCACCACGCCCGTACCCGTCCGCCGGCCTTGGGCGTGGGAATATCATGCAGAATCCGCGTCAGCAGCTCGGCTGGCGGCTCGGCCGTCGCTACCCGCTCGATGAACGCCACCGAAGCCTGGACATCCTGCGCCAGCTCCGTGCATCCCGGGCACCCGGCCAGATGAAGCTCCAGCGCCGCGCGCTCCGTTGCAGGCAGCGTGCCGTCGATGTAGTCGCACAGCAGGATTTCCAGTTCGGCGCAGTTCATGACGAGCCCTTATGCCGGTGCAGCAGCCGGGCCAGTTCCGCCCGCCCGCGATTCAAACGCGATTTCACCGTTCCTTCCGGCACATTCAAAACTTGTGCGATCTCGCGGTATTCCAGTTCCTCCAGATCGCGAAGAATTACCGTCTCGCGCAGCTCCGGTGACAGCTTTTGCAGCGCGCCTTGCAACAATTCGCTGGCCTCGCGGCCCGCCAGCAGCCCATCCGTGCGGCTCATGGAGGACGTCTTCTCCTCCAGCATCGGCAGCTGGTCTTCCAGCGATTCGCTGGCCCGCTCCAGCCGCGTTCGGCGGTAATGATCGATCAGCAGGTTCCGCGTCAGCCGCGTCAGCCACACCACGAACGATCCTTCGCCCGCCCGAAAACTCTTCAGATTCTTGAAGACCCGCAGGAACACTTCCTGCGAAAGATCCTGCGCTTCGCTGTCCCTCCCCGTGAACCGGTAGCATACCCCATAGACGCGCCGTGTATGCAGCTTTACCAGATCTTCCCAAGCCGTATCCTGCCCGGCGAGGCACCGCTCCACGAGTTGAGCATCCAAGTCCAATCGGTTGATCGATCCTAACGTCATTTGCAATGCGGGCGGCGCCCAGTTCCACTTCGCCGTTGGCATCGCAACCGTGGCCATCTCAGTACCTCTTATCTCCTTTACTGCTTCCAACATGTACAACGAGGACTTATGATAAGAAGTTCGCTTGAATCCAGAATTCACATTCTACACCCCCCCGCTCCCGGCCACTCGCCGCCGTAGCGCAGAGCTATGCCCTTTCCTTACCCTCCGGAGGACCCCATAGCTCGCCGCAAGTGGCTCCAGGCCACTGTAGTTCTCACGGTCCTCTCCCTGGCCCTCGGCGCCTTCGCCCTTTGGCGCTGGCGCGACAGCCCGTTCCAGTGGCGTCTCTTCTGGTCGGCCTTTATTGACCTGGACTGGCGCTGGCTGTCGGGATCCATCGTGCTCCTCCTGTTCACCTACTTCGGCCGCGTCCTGCGCTGGGAGGTGATGCTGCGCCCCATTAAGCCCAATCCCAGCCTCTGGCGGCTCACCTCCGCCACCGTAATCGGCTTCACCGCGGTCGTCCTGCTGGGCCGGCCCGGCGAACTGGTTCGCCCGTATCTGATTGCGGTAAAAGAGGGTGTCCCGTTTTCCTCGCAAATGGCCGCCTGGGTCCTGGAGCGTATCCTGGATCTCCTGGTGGTTCTATTGATCTTCGGCTACGCCTTGACCCGCATCCCAGCAAATCACCTCCCCCTCAGCCCCGGTATGCAGTGGACCCTCAGCCTGGGAGGCTACTTCGTGGCTGCGGTCTCCACCACTGCCGTTCTCTTGCTGCTGGCGATGCGCAACTTTTCGGAATCCTCCGAACGCAGGCTGTTGGGCGCCTTAAGCTTTCTGCCGGCAGGCGCTTACCGCCGGACCGAAAAGACGCTTCGAGCCTTTGTTCAAGGTATGCAAGCCACCCGGAACCATGGTTTCCTCTCGCTGCTCCTGTTCTACACCGTCCTGGAGTGGGCCGCCATTGTAGGTGGCTATTATCTCTTGTTTCAGGCATTTCCCGGCACTGCCGGATTAAATCTTACAGCCGTAGTAATCTTCGTTGGCTTCGTTTCGTTTGGCAGCATCGTGCAGATCCCCGGCATCGGCGGCGGAGTGCAGGTAGCCTCCGTCGTCGTTCTCACCGAACTCTTTGGGGTCCCTTTTGAAGCCGCGGCGGGCATGGCCCTGCTAATCTGGATACTGACGTTCGTGATCATCGTGCCTTTCGGACTCGGGTTCGCGCTGCACGAAGGCATCAACTGGCGAAGTTTCAAGCACATACAAGATGAGGTCGGACTATGACCTGTCCTTTCTGCGCACATAAGGAAGACCGCGTAATCGATTCGCGCGAAAGCAAGGAGGGCGACCTCATCCGCCGCCGGCGCCAATGCTTGAAATGCGAGCGCCGCTTTACCACCTACGAGCGCAGCGACGAGATCCCCTACATGGTGGTGAAGAAGGACGGCCGCCGCGAGAAGTTCGATCGGCAGAAAGTGCTGAGCGGCCTCCTGAAAGCCTGTGAGAAGCGACCCGTTCCCATGGGCAAACTGGCCGAAATCGTCGACAATGTCGAGGCCCGCCTCGGCGACAACCCGGAACGCGAGATAACTACTACCGAAGTAGGAGAAATGGTGATGGACCATCTCCGGGGCCTTGACAAGATCGCCTATGTCCGCTTCGCCTCCGTATACCGTGACTTCCAGGATGTCGAAGCCTTCTTGAATGAACTCAAGAACTTAGTCATGCAGAAGCGGCCGTGACTGGGCGACCACCCCCACCCCAACTTTCTGTAACCAAACGGTTCCGTGAACATCTTGTAAATAGGGACTTAACTTCAACCGGCATCGGTGCTATAATCGATTGCTACGTATCGGTCGCCCTTGGCGTTCTATTGCACGCCTGCGGAGATCAGTGCCGACTCGGCTATAACCCCCGATGCGGGAGCGATGGAGAGGTTTTTGCCCCCTGACGGGAAGGTGAACTTTTCGTGGATCACTTTGAAGATCAATTTTTAGCCGACGCTCACGAGCCGCTGGGGATTCCCTTCGACGAAGAAACTAATTTCTTCCATCCCGAAGAGGTCCAGGACGGGGAAGAGTTCCCGGCCGCCGCGCAGGTAGAGGAATCCATTTACACGGATGACCCGGTACGCGTGTATCTGCGCGAAATGGGCGCCGTGCCGTTGCTCACTCGGGAAGGTGAAGTCAATCTTGCTCGCCGCATGGAACGCGGCAAGCTGCGGATGCAGAAGTCCATCAGCCGCTCCGCTCTGGTGCAGCTTCGCGTGGTGGAACTCGCGGATCTGCTCAAGCGCGGCAGCGAGGAACTCGACAATCTGGTCGACCTCGGCGATGTCGAGGAAGGCAGCCCCGCCGACACCAAGAAGCAGGCCGAGGTGCGCGAGGAGTTTACCGAAATCCTGGCCCTGCACAAAAAGCAGCAGCAGCTCTCTGACCGCCTGAATGCAATTCCGCTGAACAACAAGAAACTGCGTCGGCGCTGGATGGGCAAGCTGGCGCGCTGCAAAGTGGAAATGTCCCGCACCATCCGCCGGGTGCCCTGGTACCCGTCTCGCTGGAAGGGATTCAGCAAGGAAATCGAGCGCGCCGTCGAAGAGCTTAATCAGTTTGACCATGAGCTCCGCAAGCTGGAAGCTCGCGCCTCGCAGTCCGCTCAGCAGCGAGTCCGCGAATTGCGCCGTGAGATCCGCAAGCGCGAAGCCGCCGCCGGAGCCTCTTTAATCGATCTCAAGCACAGCATGTCCGTAATCCGGCATGGCGAAATGGAAGCCGAACGCGCCAAGAAAGATCTGGTGGAGGCCAACCTTCGTCTCGTCGTATCTGTCGCCAAGAAGTATGTCAACCGTGGGCTTCACTTGCTGGACTTGATCCAGGAAGGCAACATCGGCCTGATGCGCGCCGCCGACAAATTCGAATATCGCCGCGGCTACAAATTTTCAACTTACGCCACGTGGTGGATCCGCCAGGCCATCACCCGCGCCATCGCCGACCAGTCCCGCACTATCCGCATTCCCGTGCACATGAATGAGAGCATGAACAAGTTCTTGCGTGCCACTCGGGAACTGGAGAAGGAACTGGGCCGCGCC
>JAYTVY010000258.1:0-3678 GCA_043743755.1 Bryobacterales bacterium
CTTCAATCAGCCCCCGCCCCTCGCCCATTACAATCTCTTCACCACCGATCCCATCCTCTCCGCCGCTCTCGCCCGCCATGACGCCGCCTGGGCCCAGCCGCGTCTCGCCGAATTCGGCCGCATCCTCGGAACCGAAGAGACCATCCAGTGGGGCTTCCAGGCCAACCAGTATCCGCCGGTGCTGCACACGCATGACCGCTTCGGCCATCGCCGCGATGAAGTGGAATTTCATCCCGCCTGGCACGAACTGATGCGCCTGGCCGTCGCCCACGGCGTCCACAATCTTCCGTGGACCCATCCGAAACCCGGCGCTCACGTCGCCCGCGCCGCGCTGATGTTTCTGGCCTCCCAGAATGAGCCCGGCCACACTTGTCCCATCTCGATGACCTATGCGGCCGTCCCAGCCTTGCGCAAGCAGCCCGAAGCCGCCGCCGAATGGGAGCCGCGCCTCCACTCCGTCGAGTACGATCCTCGCTTTCTCCCCGCATCCGAAAAGACCGGCGTCCTCATCGGCATGGCCATGACCGAAAAACAGGGCGGCTCCGACGTGCGCGCCAACACAACCACAGCCGACCCCATCGGCGTCGCTCGCGCCGAATACCTCATCACCGGCCATAAATGGTTCTGCTCCGCGCCCATGTGCGACGCTTTCCTGGTCCTGGCGCAAGCCCCCGGCGGCCTCACCTGTTTTCTGATGCCCCGCTTTACTCCCGATGGCGTTCGCAACGCCTTCCACATCCAGCGTCTCAAGAACAAACTCGGCAATCGCTCCAATGCCTCCAGCGAAGTGGAATTCGATGGCGCCTGGGCCCGGCGGATCGGCGAGGAAGGCCGCGGCGTTCCCACCATCATCGAAATGGTCCACCACACGCGGCTAGATTGCATCATCGGGTCGGCCGGCATTCTGCGCCAGGCGCTGGCGCAGGCCATCCATCACGCCCGCCATCGCAAGACTTTCGGCCGCCTGCTCATCGATCAGCCGCTGATGCGGAACGTGCTCGCCGACCTCGCCATCGAGTCCGAAGCCGCCACCCTGGCGATGATGCGCCTTGCCCGCGCCTTCGAAGCCAGTCCCGGCGATGCCCACGAGCGGGGCCTCGCCCGCCTTGGCACGGCCGCCTGCAAGTACTACATCTCCAAGCGCGGCTCGGGCTGCATCGCCGAAGCCCTGGAATGCCACGGCGGCAACGGCTTCGTCGAGGATTCCATGCTTCCCCGCCTCTATCGCGAAGCTCCGCTCAATTCCATCTGGGAAGGCTCGGGAAACGTGATCTGCCTGGATGTGGTGCGCGCCATCGTGAAGGACCCGGAATCGCTCGAAGCCGTCCGCGCCGAGGTGCTCGCCGGCCTCGGCCAGAACTCCGACTTCGACGCGTGGTCGCGC
Source organism: Bryobacterales bacterium (assembly GCA_043743755.1). GTDB lineage: Bacteria > Acidobacteriota > Terriglobia > Bryobacterales > Bryobacteraceae > JALYHQ01. The sequence goes on from JAYTVY010000258.1 coordinate 1,385, forward strand.
CGCATAAGCGCTCCTCCCGTTGAATCCAACGCCCGCCGCTTGGCTCAGGATCTCGCCCTCGGCCTGCAAGGCTCGCTCATGGTGCGCTACGGCAGCCCCGAATCCGCGCGCGCCTTCTGCGCCACTCGCCTGCGCGGCGACTGGGGCTGGTCCCTCGGCACACTGCCCGCCGGCCTGGACCTCCAACCAATTCTCACCCGCGCCTTCCCGCTGTAGGACAGGCCAGGAGGCCTGTCTCCCCAAGTTCTCTTAGACTCGCGCGGTCCTACGCGGTCCTACCGTGTAAACTCTCTCCATGCGAACTCTCTTCCCGCTCTTCCTCATTGGCGCGCTGTGCCTCACCCTCCCCGTCTTCGCGAAATCCCCTTTCGCCGGCGCCTGGGAAGGAAGCATGCATGACCAGCCCGCGTTGAAACTCACCATTGAGGACGCCAACGGGAAACTCACCGGCACCATGGTGTTCTATTTCCAGCAGCGCGGCGAGGATGGTAAATTCCACGTCGTTCCCAACGGCGACGCCGCGGGCGCAATCATTTCGCCGCAAGTGGAAGGCAAGATCCTGACCTTCGAAGTCCACCACCACAAGAAGCACGGCGGCGCCGAACTCGGCCCCAACATCAAGTACAACGTGGAGCTTACCGGCGCGAATGAGGCCCGCTTGCGTCAGGTGGGAGATGCCAAGGCGGGCGAGGGTTTGAAGTTAATTAGACAAACGCCGTAGTCTTAATCCCCGAAATGTCGAACCGCTTCCGGCACCGCACGTTCTTGCACATGGCCTTATCGTCTAGCAGAACCATGTAGCTCAGCGCCTTGGCGAATTTCGCGCGATCCCGCTCATCGGCGCCCCGCGGCAACTGATCCAGCTTCTTGCGCAGCAGCCAGCGCAGATCGTAACTCTCCACCGTCCGGCAATACGGACAGTTCAGGCTGGCCGGCTTGGTGGTCTCGGATTCCCTGTAAAACGCTCGTTCGTCCATCCGCTTTAGTGTACAGCGGCGCGCGCCTTCGCAAAGCTGGCGTCCAGCAGTTTCGCGAACTCGTCCACGTCCGTCTTGCCGATGTTCAGCGGCGGCGAGATGCGCAGCACGTTGCCGGAGAACCCGCCCTTCCCCACCAGGATGCCGTTCTCCCGCGTGGCTTCCATCAGCGCAAGCGTCGCCGCGGTCGCGGGTTTCTTCGATTCGCGATCCTCCACCAGTTCCATCGCCTGCAGCAGACCCATCCCGCGCACTTCGCCGATCACCGAATGCTTTGCCTGCAGTTCTTCCAGCTTGCCGCGCAGGTACGCCCCCATCTCGGCTGCATTGATAGACAGCTTGTGATCGTCGATAAAGTCGATCACCGCCTTGGCCGCCGTCGTGGCCACCGGATTCCCGCCGAACGTCGAAATGGTCGCCCCCTTCATCGCATCCGCGATCTCCGGACGCGCCACCGTCACCCCGATCGGCATGCCGTTCGCCAGTCCCTTGGCGCTGGTCAGGATGTCCGGCTGCACGCCCCACTGCTCAATACCGAACCACTTGCCGCCCGTGCGGCCCCAGGCGGTTTGCACTTCATCGCTGATATACACGCCCCCGTATTTCTTCACAATCCCGGCCACAATCGGGAAGTACTCCTTGGGCGGCGTGATAAATCCGCCGACACCCTGGATCGGCTCGGCGATGAATCCCGCAATTCGCCCGCTGGTGGTGGTCTTGATCACTTCCTCCACGTCCTGCGCGCACCGCACGCCGCAATCCGGATACTTCAAGCCGTACGGGCAGCGATAGCAGTATGCGTTCACCGCGTGCACGATGCCCGCCTGCGTAACCGGACCCAGCCTCCAGCTCGATTGGCCGGTGAGCCCCATCGCCAGTGACGATCTCCCGTGATACGCATAGCGCAGCGCCACAATCTCCTGCGATCCGGTATACATGCGCGCCGCGAGTATCGCCGTCTCATTAGCTTCCGTCCCGCTGCTGGTGAAGAAAGACTTGGTCAGCGCCCCGCCCGGCGTGATCTCCGCGATCCGCTTCGCCAGCGCCGCCTGCGGCTCCGTCGCGAACACCGTGGAGACGTGTTCCAGGCGGTCTATCTGCGCGTGCACCTTCTTGTTCACTTCATCGTTACAGTGCCCCACGCTGATGGTCACAATGCCGCCGAAGAAATCCAGGTACTGGTTGCCGTCGGCGTCCCAGACAAACTGGTCCTTCGCCCGGGTGAGCACCAGCGGCTCCCGGAAGTAATGAAAGACCGCCGGGAACAGGCACTCCTGATTCGCCAGAATGATTTCGTCTTTGGTCATGACCTTATAG
>JAYTVY010000259.1:0-2454 GCA_043743755.1 Bryobacterales bacterium
GTGCCGGTTTGCGATACGGTGGAACCGCCTTGCGCGTCGCCCGCCATGTCGACATAACCGATCTCCTGGCCACCGCCGGCAGTGACGTTAACCGTCAGGGTCTTGGTGAGCTGCGTTGTCCCGGCCAGCGCGGCTACCGAGTGCTGCCCCACGCCGAGCGCTGCCGTGGACATCTGAAAGCTCCAGCCGCTGTTGGTGAAATCGGCGCGGTTGTACGCTTGCGCCACGTCGGGGCGCGCGGCTCCCAGCGTCGCACTCCCGGCGTTCGATCCGTCGATCAGCACCGTCACGCTTTGCACCGGCGCGCCCGATGATGTATCGGCCGCCCAGCCTCGAACGTAGAGCGTCGCGCCTTGGGCGACGGCCGCGCCGCCTTGCGCATCGCCGGCCATGTCTAAGAAACCGATTTGCTGCCCGCCTGCCGCTGTAAGGTTGATGGTTTTGGTTCCCACCAATGCGGTTGTGCCGGCTGTCGCCGTTATCGAATGCTGACCCACGGCGAATGCAGCCGTGGACATCTGGAAGCTCCAGCCGCTGTTGGTGTAATCCGCGCGCGCGAAAGCTTGGGCAACATCGGGGCGGGCAATTCCGAGCGTTGCGGCTCCCACGCCGACGCCATCGACAAACACGGTTACCGACTGCACGGGCGCGCCCACCGCGGGGTCGGCGGCCCAGCCGCGAACGTACAGCGAGGCTCCTTTGGCAAGCGTCGCGCCGCCCTGCGCATCGCCCGCCATGTCCACGAATCCCAACTGGGGCCCGGCCGGCACGATGATGGTGGAGTCGCTCGCGGTGGCCGACGCCGAGCCGCCCCCCGTAACGCTCACCACATTTACTTGCGGCGAGGAAGCATTGGCTGCGACGTTCACCGTCACATTGACAGTCGTATAACTGGACCCGGGGTTCAATACGTCGGCGCGGCTGCACGTGACGGCGGCGCAGGTCCAGCCGGAGCCGGTCATCGAAAACAGGCTCATTCCGGCCGGAACGGTCTCGGTTATGGTCACGGTTCCGCTAGTGGGACCCGCATTGGCGGCATTCGATACGGTAATCGCATACGCTGCAATCCGCTGGCCCTGCGTAAAGGAGCTTGAGTGCGTTTTCACAATACTCAATGACGGTGGGACAGGCGAGCTCTGGGGCAGCACGAACAGTGTGACGCTCTGCGCGGGAACCGAAGCGTTGAGAATGGTTCCGGTGTAGGTGACGTTGGACAAGTGCTGGATGGAGTTCGCCGAGGTTAGCTGGTAGACCTGGGCGGCGCCGGTCCCCGCAAAATTGTTCAGGGCCAGAGTGACGGGTGTAGCGCCGGTAAGCACTTTGCTGATGACCATCGCGGTAAGAGCTCCATCGCTGGAGCGAAGGGCGGCGAACGCGGAAAGATTGTCGGGATTCGCCACGGCGGCCGCTACGCTGGTCTCGCCGAACCCCGACTTGATTCCGTCGTAGTTGCGATAGATCTTCATCGCTTTGTAAGTGGGCGTGGAAGGATCGGGCGTGGTCCAGCGCGCCGCCATGTCGAGGCCTTCGCGGCCGAAAATGCCCAGGATGTCGGCCTGCGCGGTGGCGCCGTTGATGTGCGACTCCGCGCCCCAGTTATACTCCGTGACGGCCACCGGCGTCCCCGCCAGGTAATACGCACTTACCCAATTTTTCAAGCGTGGAATCAGCTCGACTTTGTCATTGATCCACGATTCATCCACATAGTTGGGATCCCACAGCGACCTTGTTGACCGGTTGCGGCGCAGTTGCATCGCCGTGGAAGTATCGTTGCCGAATTCTCCGCCCTGCGGATAATAATGCACGCTGAAAACGTCCAGCGGCGGCTGTCCCGTGCTCAGGGCCGTTTGTTTCAGCTGGCCCAGCAGCCACGGCAGATAATCCTGGCCGCCGTGATTGGCGCGGTCGGGAAAACTGCTCCAGTTGTGCAGGCTGCCGTACTGCTGGTCATAGCCGCTGTAGAAATAGCCGCTCCAGCCCCACTCTTCGGGTCCAACCACTCTTGCGGTGGAATCCACGGCCTTGATCTTCGCGGAATAGTCAAGGATCTTGGTCTTGATTTCATCCATGGTGGGACCGGTGGGATGCACATCGCGGTGGGTGGAGAACCAGATGCTGGATTCGTTGTCCAAAAGGTAATATCCGACGCCTCCGTTCGCGGCCTTGCCTGAGCCGGTGACCAGGTGCTGCACCCAGCCTTGCTGATACGTGGAGTCCGCCGGAACGTTGGCTTCATTCGGATCGTTGCCGGTGACGTTCTGTCCCGTGGAAGAAAGCACGCCGTTGCCCGCGTCCGGAAACCACTGCGAGTCGTTTCCCGTCTGCGCTCCGTACTTCGCGATGGAAAAGCTGGACAGCTTGTTCCGGCCGGGGCCTAGTTTCGCGACCCATCCGATCATGGGAATAGTCAGCATGGTTTGAGCGCCGCCCATGCGGCTGGCGGAGAAGAAGGTA
>JAYTVY010000260.1:0-2922 GCA_043743755.1 Bryobacterales bacterium
CGTCTGCGCCGCAATCACCACGTGCTTACCGATCTCGCAGTTGTGCCCGATATGCACCATGTTGTCGATCTTGGTCCCTTCGCCGATCCGCGTGACGCCCAGCGCCGCGCGATCCACGCAGCTGTTCGCCCCAATCTCCACGTCATCGCCAATCTCCACCCGCCCGATCTGGGGAAACTTCTCGTAACGTCCGCCGGCAAGCACGAATCCAAAGCCGTCCGCTCCCAGCACACACCCCGAGTGCAGCGACACTCGATTTCCAATCGTCACCGCCTCGTAAATCGAGACGTTCGCATGCAATACGCAGTCGTCTCCGATCCGCACGCCTGGCCCGATCGAGCAGCCCGCACCGATGCGTGTGCGCCGCCCGATCTCCGCGCCGCTGCCGATCGAAACGTGCGGCCCCACTGCCGCGTCCGCTGACACGCGCGCATCGCTGGCGATCGCCGCGCTCTCATGCACGCCCGGAACGGTCGCCCGCTCGGGATGCAGAAGCGCAATAACACGCGCGCATGCGGCTCGCGGATCGGACACTCGGATCAGCGTGCGCCCCGCTGGAAAACCCGCGCCCACCAACAGGCAGCCGGCCAATGAACCCGCCGCGGCGCTCTCGCCCTTGCGCCCGGCCGCGAACGCCAAGTCGGACGCCGATGCCGAATCGAGTGGCGCAACACAGCTTATTTCCCTGTCGCCTTCGCCTTCCCACTCCGCCCGTAGATGTCCGGCGATTTCCGCTACTCGCACTTATCCCTCCCGTTGGGAATGCCCTGTATCATACAAGCTTATGCCAGTAGATCCGTCGGCCAGCGTGGGGTTTACCGCCCGCGTGCATCCGGACGCCCGCATCGGCCCGCAATGCTTCATCGGCGAATACTGCATTGTCGAATCGGATGTGGTTCTAGGCGCATTCTGCAAGCTTGAGGCATACGTTTACGTCAAGCGCTGGACCACGCTGGGTGAGCGCAATGAGATTTCCTCCGGCACCGTGCTCGGTACCGATCCCCTCGATAAAGGCTTCACCGGAGAGCGCAGCTACTTGCGAATCGGCGATTCAAACAAGATCCGGGAGCATTACACCATCTCGCGCGGTACCCAGCCCGAAAGCGTCACCGAGATCGGCAGCGGCAACTACATCATGACCTCGGGCCACATCGCCCACAACTGCCGGATTGGAAATAACACCGTGATCGCCAGTTGCGCGTTGGTGGCCGGATACGTGGAAGTGGAAGATGAGGCCTTCATATCCGGTGGCGTGGTGGTCCATCAGCACTCCAAGATCGGACGCCTGGCCATGATTGGCGGCAACACGCGCGTCAACAGCGACGTGCCCCCGTTTTTCCTGTACTCGGATTTCAACGTGGCCGCCAAGGGTCTCAACCTCGTGGGCCTCCGCCGCGCCGGATTCAAGCATGCCGATCTCGCTGCGTTGAAGACCGCATACCGGATCCTCTACCGTTCCGGCCTGAAACTGGAGGATGCCCTCTCGATGATTGAGACCGAAGTCCCCACTGAGCACACGCGCCACCTGGTGTCATTTATCCGCTCGAGCAAGCGTGGAATCTGCCGTGAGTAACTACGGGAGGATTTCTTGAAGACGGAGCTCGCACGGAGTCTCAGCCTGCTCGACTCGATAGCCATCGTCATCGGCGTCGTGATCGGCGGCGGCATTTTTCTGGTCCCTAACCTGATCGCGCGCAGCCTTCCGTCCGCCACCTCTATTCTCGGTGTCTGGGTATTCGCCGGCGTAGTCTCATTCTTCGGAGCGCTTGCCTGCGCCGAGCTCGGCGCCGCGCTGCCCGCCACCGGCGGCCAGTACGCGTTCCTGCGCGAGGAATATGGCCCGCTCGGAGGCTTCCTCTGCGGCTGGTCCATGTTCCTGGTGGCGCGCACCGCGCAAGTAGCGTGGCTCGCCGTCACCATGACGCTCTACGTCTCCTACTTCGTCCCGCTGAGCGCTCCGCTGGCCAAGCTGCTGGGGCTCGCCATAATCGCCCTGTTCACCGTGATCAACTATTGCGGCGTCACCGCGGGCGCGCTGGTTCAGAAGGCTTTCACGCTGGCCAAGGTAGCCGGCCTCGCAATACTCATCGGCGGCGCGTTCTTACTGCCGCATGCGTCCGCCCCTCCGTCGCCTGCTCTCACCGTCCCGTTCTCCCTCGGCAGCTTCGGCGTCGCTCTCATCGCTTGCCTTCTGGCCTACGATGGCTGGGTACAGATGACCTTTGTCGCGGGCGAGATTCGCGACCCGAAACGGAATATCCTGCTGGCCCTTTCCATCGGCGTGGCCGCTTGCATACTCCTCTATGTGCTCGCCAACTTCGCCTACCTGCGAGTGCTCACCATTCCGGAGATTGCCGCGAGCGACCACGTCGGCGCCACCATGGCCGAACGTATCTTAGGGCCATGGGGAGGAAAGCTCGTCTCATTGATCATTATGCTCTCCATTGCCGGCGCGCTGAACGGATGCTTCCTCACCACCCCGCGCATCTACTTCGCACAGGCTCGCGATGGTCTGTTCTTCAAAGCTTTCGGGGAGGTGCATCCGCGCTTCGGTACCCCCGCTTACGCCATCGCTGCGCAAGCCCTGTGGGCCGCTATTCTGTTAATCAGCGGCTCTTACGAATGGCTCATGGACTACGCTATGTTCGCCATCTGGCTCTCCTATGCCGCCATGGTCGCCGGCGTCATCGTCCTGCGCCGCCAGCGCCCCCATCTTCCCCGCCCCTACCGCATGTGGGGCTACCCATACACCGCATTAATCTTCGTCTCCATCGCTGTCTTGTTCCTCGTCAACACGCTGTTGAACCGCCCGCTCCCCTCCCTGATCGGCTTGGCCCTGATCGCCGCCGGAATCCCCGTCTACTACCTGTTTGTACGGCGGGGCCCCCGCCCCGCAGCCAGCCCCCCGGCTGGCTCCCCAAG
>JAYTVY010000261.1:0-5973 GCA_043743755.1 Bryobacterales bacterium
CCTCGGTGTCGGCGTTTGACGCGATCCTGGTGTCCGATCAAACCGAGATCCGCGGCCGCGGTATCGTCACGGCGGGAATGCGGCAAGCCCTCGCCGAACTGGCGCACGCCAACCCTCAAAAGGTGATCTGGGTCGATTCGCGAGTACACGCCAGCCTCTTCCGCGGCGTGATTGTGAAGCCCAACGCCCAGGAAGCTGAAGCCGCATCGCTGGAATTGTTCGGCGAAGTCGATTTTGAGCGCCTGCGTGGCCATTTAGAATCGAAGCTGCTATTTGTAACGCAAGGCCCGGAAGGCGTGCTGGTGTGCTCCGCGCAAGGCGAGGCGCGCGTACGTACCCGCCCGGTGACCCAGCCCGTGGATATCTGCGGCGCAGGCGACAGCTTCTCGGCGGGCGCGGCCGTTGCGTTGGCCATTAGCGGATCCGCCATCGAAGCCGCGCGCTTCGGCAACCTCGTTGCGTCTGTCACCATCATGAAGAAAGGCACTGGCGCCGCCAGTCCGGCCGAAATTCTGGAAGCGGAGCGCGCTTGATTCTGGCTATTGACATCGGCGGCACCAAGTTTTCCATGGCGTTGTTCGATGGCGACCGCATGGTGCGCCGCGAGAAGCGTCTCACCGATCGCGCTGGCGGCCGCGCCTGGATGGTGCCCCAGCTCGCGGCCTTGATCGCCGAGTGGAAAACACAAGCCGAAATCGGCGGCTGCGGCATCGGATTCGGCGGACCCGTACTGTGGGAATCGCAGCGTATCGCGACTTCTACCCATGTCGGCGGCTGGGCCGATTTTGACCTGCCCGCCGCTCTCGAGCCGGTGTTGGGATTCCGTCCCATCATGGACAACGATGCCAACGCAGGCGCGCTGGGCGAGGGTCTCTACGGCGCAGGCCGAGGCGCGCGCCCGCTTTATTACCTGACCGTCTCCACCGGCATCGGCTCCGGCATCCTCACCGAGGACGGCCATATCTATCGCGGCGCCGATTCTTTCGCCGGCGAAGTGGGACACATCGTGATTCGCCCCGGCGGTCCGCCTTGCCTGTGCGGATCGCATGGCTGCTTTGAGCGCATGTGCTGCGGCTTGTGGCTGGAGCACGATCACGGCCGCCCCGCCAAAGAGTTGCTCGAAGACGAATCCTTCGTCGCGCGCTACGTCGTGGATCTCGCCGCCGGCCTGAAAGCCGTCATCATGCTGCTGAATCCCGCTCGCATCGTAATCGGCGGCGGCATCGCCAAAGCCGGCGACCGCTTATTCGTCCCGCTGCGCGCCGAGCTGCGCCGCCAAATCACCGCATGGTCCAGGGCTCGCATAGACGTTGTCCCAGCCGCGCTCGAAGACGACAGCGTCCTCTACGGCGCGTTGGCGCTGGCTAGTGGGGCAATCGGCCGCGCTACTCGTACCTCAGCGCATGGATCGGATCCACTCTCGTAGCCCGCAGCGCCGGCAGATACCCCGCCAGCAGCGCCACCATCCCGAGCCCCACGGTAGCCGCCATCGCCACTAGCGGATCATTCGCGTTGATCCCGTACAACTGGTTCTGCACCAGCCGGCTCAGCCAGTACGCCACCGGCAATGCCACGGCGATCCCCACCACCGCCATCAAGGCCACTTCCCCCATCACCAGCCGCAGCACGCTGGCGCGATTCGCTCCCAGCGCGATCCGCACGCCGATCTCGCGCGTTCGCCGCGCCACCGTGTACGCCATCACGCCATACAGTCCCACCGCGGCCAACAGAGTCGCCAGCAGCCCGAACGCGCTCGACAACACCGCGATGATCCGGTCCGTAAACAGCGATTCATCCAGCTGCGCTTGCATGGTCTTCACGTCGAACACAGGCAGGTCCGCGTCCAGCTTGCGCACTTCACTTTGAACCGTGGAGGACATGCGTCCCGGATCCTGCCGGGTGCGCACGTAATAGGTCATCGACGTAACATTGCGATCCTGCGTATACGGCAGGTAAAGATACCGCGGGCTCTTCTCATTCAATGTCTGCGTCTTACTGTCCTTTACAACCCCCACGATTTCGATTTCGAGGGCCGCTCCGGGCGCTCCAAATCCCAGACGGCGGCCCAGCGGACTGTCGTTGCCGAAGAAGTAATGCGCCATTTTTTCGTTGATGATCGCGGTGGTCGGTTTGGCGATGTCGCCCTTGGTGAACACACGGCCGCGTACTAGCGGAATGCCCAATGCCCGGAAATAATCTGTACCCACCCAGTTCACCGACGGATTCAGGTCCTCGCCTTCCTTGGCCCGGTATCCTTCCACCTGCACCGTCATGATCGCCATGCCGGTATTCATGATGGGAACCGCCGCCATGGATGCCGACTCCACACCCGGCAGTCCGGCCAGCCTCTCTTGCAGCCGTTCGTAAAAAGATCTGATGGCCGGCTGAGAATATCCACTGGAAGACGGGTCGGCGGCAAAGGTCAGCAGGTTGAGCGGCTCGAAGCCCGGATACACATTCTTGAGATTGTAGAGGCTCCTTCCAAACAGCCCCGCGCCGATCAGCAGCAGCAGCGACAAAGCCACCTGCGCCACCACCAGCAGCTTGCGAATGCGAACGTGTGCCGATCCAGCCGATACATTGTTCGCTTGCGCCTTGAGCGTGGTGGAAACATCCGGGCGGGTGGCCTGTATGGCGGGCGCAAGGCCGAACAAGACGCCCGTAATCAGAGAGAGTCCCAGCGCAAACAGCAGCACGCGTGGATCGGGATCGCTCGAAAACGCCTGCAGCGCGCCGTTGAACGGCAGCATGCCGATCAGAAAGCTGCCGGTCCAGGCCGATACCAGCAGGCCTAATCCGCCCCCGAGTATCGCCAGCAGCACCGACTCAACCAGCAACTGCCCTACAATCCTGCGCCGTCCCGCGCCCAGCGCGAGCCGGATCGCGATTTCCTTTTGCCTCGCGGCCGCGCGCGCCAGCAGCAGATTCGCAACATTCGCGCACGCGATCAGCAGCACCAGTCCAACCATCGACATCAACACCACCAGGGGCGCCGAAAACCGCTCACGTAATTGCGAGCGCCCTTTGTCACCCGGCGCAAGCTTCAGATGCTTGTTCAGAAAACGCTTCCGGACGTTCTCGGGAAATGAGGCGGCGGCCGCTTCCGCTTCCAGCACCGGATGCAGCAGGGCGTTCACTCCTGCTTCGGCGCGCTGCCGGTCCATGCCAGGCTTCAGCCGGCCCATTACGGTGACAAACATCGTGCGGCGATTTTCCAGGTCGTCCCAGCCGGGTGTCATCGCGGCCTTCATCATCATCGGAACCATCAGGTCGTTCGGCGCGCCCACGCGCAGCCCTCGAAATCCTGGCTGCGAGACTCCCACCACGGTGAACGGCTGATTGTTCAAGCGAATGGTCTGGTTCAAAATGGCGGTGTCGCCGCCGAAGCGCCGCTTCCAGTAGTTGTAGCTCAACACCACCACCGTATGCGCTCCCGGCGCGCGGTCGTCTTCGGAAGTAAAGGTCCGCCCCAGATACGGACGAATGCCCAGCACCTCGAAGAAGTTTCCAGTGACGAGATCCCCTTCCACTCGTTCGGTCTGGCCCTTATAGGACAGGCTGCCCTGAAACCCGAAATAGCCCAGCACGCCGCTGAACATCTTGTTTGAATCGCGCACATCCCGATACATCGGGTAAGAGAAGACGTTGTGTCCCGCCATCATTCCCATGTTCGGCCCCGGCAAATCCAGCAATACCAGGCTCGCCGGATCTTTCACCGGAAGCGCGCGCAGCAGCACCTGATCCATCAGCGTAAAGATCGCGGTGTTGGCGCCAATGCCCAGCGCCAGCGACAACAGCGCCACCGCCGTAAAAACCGGGCTCTTGGAAAGATTACGAATCGAGTAGCGAAGATCCTGTAATAGCGTGTTCATCCAGAGATCGGAAAGGCACTCGCGCAGCCAACGGTTTCACCGTCTCCTGAATGCTTTACGAGGACGAAATGAACCTGCTCGTTCAGTCCTGGGAGCTGTCTGTTCGTATTCGAACAGTCCGGCCGCCGCCATTGCGGCGCCTCCAGGAATAAATCCCTGCGCCGGCTAATCCGATCAAGACGAGAATGAGTGAGGACGGCGCCGGCGTCTGCGGCGGAACTCGCGAGTTCGTGAAAGTAGCGGTAGTCAGCGCGCCCACTGCCACCGTTACGGTAGCCGTGCCCGCACTCAGATTGCTGCCTGCCAATGACGTGCTCGGCGAGGTGCTCACGGATGTCAGCAGCGTACCGGAAGGCAAAGTCTCCGTGATTCCCACTGGACCCGCTGGCGCCACCAGCGCCGCGCTGCACGAGCTCCCCGGCGTGGCGCCAGCCGCGACTGTAACCGAAGTTCCCCCAACATTAAATGTGAAGTTCGTTCCTGCCGCGATGCCTGGGCCGGCCACTTTGCATATCTGGACCGTCCCCGTGGTGCCGGTGTTGATGAAAGTGGCGATGGTCAGCGCACCCGCGGTTACTGTTACGGTTGCCGTACCGGCTCCCAGGTTGCTGCTGGCGAGCGCTCCGGGAGGCGAAGTGCTCACGGATGTCAGCAGCGTACCGGAAGGCAAAGTCTCCGTGATTCCCACTGGACCGGCCGGCGCCACCAGCGCCGCGCTGCATGAGCTCCCGGGCGTAGCCCCAGCCGCGACGATAACCGAAGTTCCCCCCACGCTAAATGTGAAGTTCGTTCCCGCGGCGATGCCCGCGCCGGCAACTTTGCAAACCTGGATAGTACCCGCGGTGCCCGTGTTGGTGAAAGTGGCGGTAGTCAACGCCCCGCCTGTCACCGTTACGGTGGCCATGCCGGCTGCCAGATTGCTGCTGACCAGCGCTCCCGGAGGCGAAGTGCTGACGGAGGTCAGAAAAGTACTGGAAGGCAGGGTCTCCGTGATTCCCACTGGACCCACTGGCGCCACCAGTGCCGCGCTGCATGAGCTCCCGGGCGTAGCCCCAGCCGGGACTACAACTACCGTTCCGCCCACATTAAATGTGAAGTTCGTTCCCGCGGCGACGCCGGAGCTCGCCACTTTGCAAACCCGAATGGTCCCGGTAGTGCCGGTGTTGGTGAAAGTGGCGGTAGTTTGCGCACCCGCTGTTACGGTTACTGTCGCCATACCTGCCGCCAGATTGCTGCTGACCAGAGCCCCAGGGGGTGAAGTGCTTACGGAGGTCAGCAAAGTACCGGAAGGCAGGGTCTCCGTGATTACCGCCTGACCGGCCGGCAATACTATCGCGGCACTGCACGAGCTCCCAGGCGTCGCCCCTGCCGCAACTGTCACCGGAGTCCCGCCAACATTAAAGGTGAAATTCGTTCCGGCGGCGATGCCCGCGCCGGCCACTTTGCAAACCTGAACGGAACCGTTTCCAAGGCCGGTGTTGGTGAAGGTGGCGGTAGTCAGCGCACCAATACTCACTGTTACCGTAGCGATACCCGCGCTCAAATTGCTGCTGACCAGCGCTCCTGGAGGCGACGTGCTCACAGAGCTAAGCACGGTACCCGCCGGCACGGTTTCCGTGATTGCCACTTGACCCGCTGGCACCGCCATGGCCGTACTGCATGAACTCCCAGCCGTGGCCCCTGCCGGGACGATCACCGGAGTTCCCCCAACGTTAAAGGTGAAGTTCGTTCCCACGGAGATGCCCGCGCCGGCCACTTTGCAAACCTGAATCGTGCCCATCGTGCTGGTGTTAGTGAAGGTGGCGGTAGTCAGCGCACCAACACCGACTGTTACCGTCGCCGTGCCCGCGCTCAGATTGCTGCTGACCAGCGCTCCTGGAGGCGACGTGCTCACAGAGCTCAGCACGGTACCCGCCGGCACGGTTTCCGTGATTGCCGCCGGACCTGCCGGTAAGGACATTGCGACACTGCACGAGCTTCCCGCCGTGGCCCCGGCTGGGATAACAACCGGAGTTCCAGCGACGTTAAAGGTGAAGTTCGTTCCCACGGCGATGCCCGCGCCCGCCACTTTGCAGACCTGTAACGATCCGTTTTGCGCTGA
>JAYTVY010000262.1:0-2341 GCA_043743755.1 Bryobacterales bacterium
CAGTTTGTGCCGGAGCCGCGCTACTTCGGCCAGCCGCACCTGTTCCAGCTGCTCCTGGAGGCTGACGATGGTAGGAGCGACGTCGCGGCTTTTTAGCCGCACCAGCATGCGCTCCACTTCCTCCGAGACGATCAGCTCAGCCTGTTCGGCTTCCTGCAGGCGGCCGCGCAGATTGCCCTGCACCACGCGCTCTAAATCGTCAATGTCGTAGAGGAACACGTTGTCCAGGTCATTGACGGAGGGCTCGATGTTCCGCGGCACCGCGATGTCGATCAGGAACATGGGCCGGTTACGGCGGGAGGAAATCACCTTGCGCATATCGTCGCGGGTGATGATGTAATGCGGGGCGCCGCTGGATGCCAGGACGATATACACCTCCGGCAGCGCGGCGATGAATTGCGTGTAGTCGACGATTTTGGCGTCGAACAACCGGCCCATCTCCTCAGCTCGTTCGCGCGTGCGATTGGTCACCAGGATCTGCGATGCGCCGCTGCGGCGGAGGTGGCGCGCGGCCGCTTCCGACATCTTTCCGGCTCCCACGATCATCACGCTCTTGCCGTTTAAGGATCCGAAAATCTCCCGCGCCAGCTCCACCGCGGCATAGCTCAGAGACACCGCGTTCGCGCCGATTTCGGTCTCCGAGCGGACCCGCTTGGCCACGCTGAAGGCGCGCGAGAGCAGCGCATCCATGAACCCGCTCACCGCCCCGCGCTCCTTGGCCAGCGCGTAGGCGGCCTTCAACTGTCCCAGAATCTGGGGCTCGCCCACCACCATGGAATCCAGGCTCGCGGCCACGCGAAACAGATGGCGGATCGCGTCACGGTCGTCGTAGTGATACAGATACGGCGCAACCCACTGGCGCTCCACGTGGCGGAAATCCGCCAGGAACTGTCCCGCTTCCACCTGGCGGTCCGGATGATCGTCGCAGGCGATCGCGATCTCCACGCGGTTGCACGTGGAAAGGATCAAGCCCTCCATGAATCCCGCCCGGCTCTTAAGCTGATCCAGCGCTTCCGAGATTGCATCGCTATCGAAGGCCAGGCGTTCGCGCACTTCCACTGGGGCGCTCTTGTGATTCAGGCCTGTGATGTGGAACCGCATGGAATCAGAAGCGTCCCCGCAAGCCGGCGTGCGCGGCCCAGGTCAGCGCGGAACAGCACAGAACGGCGATGGCCATCAGAGCGGCTTTGCGGCCCCGCCAGCCCGCCGATGCGCGCAGGAACACCATCATCAGGTAGAAGCCCCAGGTCACGAAAGAGAGCGCAATGCGCGGATCGGTGATCCAGCCCGTGCCCGATTCAATAAAGGCCCACACGCTGCCCGCGATCACGCCCAGCGTGATGAAGACGAATCCGAAGCCCATGGAATTCGACACCAGGTCGTCCAGCGTCGCCAGCGGCGGCAGCCGGTCGAAGAATGTGCCGGGCTTCTTGCTCTTTAGCTGGCGCTCCTGGATCAGATAGAAGATGGAGGCTACGGCCGTGAGCAGCAGGCCGGCGTACCCCAGCAGGATCATCACAATGTGCAGCATCAGCCAGGCGTTGCGAACGCCCTCGCTGGGCCACGACGTTACCGGGATTTCCATGCAGCCGAATTCGGCCATCACGAAGACCAGCGGAAAAATGCACACGCTCAAACTGGCGAATTGATAGCGCCAGTTGACGAACAGAAACAGAAGCGCGATCAACAGTGCGCAGATGGAGCTGGTCTCGTAGA
This sequence comes from Bryobacterales bacterium, assembly GCA_043743755.1. Classification (GTDB taxonomy): domain Bacteria; phylum Acidobacteriota; class Terriglobia; order Bryobacterales; family Bryobacteraceae; genus JALYHQ01. The sequence goes on from JAYTVY010000262.1 coordinate 1,717, forward strand.
AATTGTCCACCGGCAGATGACCCACCGCCAGGGTGAGCTCCACCACGGCCACTATGTGCAGCACAATGGCGATCTGGAATGCAGCCAGCGCGAAAGGGAACAGGTTCGCTTTCTTGCGCAGCAGGACCACCATGGCGTGGATCAGCCCGGCCGCGTAAAGCACGGTGGCTACACGCAGCCAAAATACGCCCATTTCATGCATTGGCTTTCTGCTTCAGTATAGCGGCTGTAAAGCACCGCCCCGGTGGGGCAGCACCATCCCGCATGCGCCTGCCAACCGGCATCCCATTGGTTGTGAATGACATAGATTTTGGCGCGCCACGTGCATATCGTACAGACAGGAAAGGCAGGACGCACCATGAAAAAGAAATTGCTGGCTTTGGCGCTTTTGGCTGGAGGTTCGATGTTTGCTCAAACTCGATTTTCCTTTGGCATCAATATTGGGGAGCGCGCGCCGGGTTACTACGCGCCGCGCTACTACGCGCCGGCTCCCGCCTATGTAGTCGCGAGGCCGGCTTACCCCGGACCGGGCTACGTCTGGGTGGATGGCTATTGGGCCCAGAACTACGGCCGTCGAGTTTGAGCAAACATCGAACCTCCAGCCAAAAGCGCCAAAGCCAGCAAT
>JAYTVY010000263.1:0-1658 GCA_043743755.1 Bryobacterales bacterium
AACGCGGGAGCATCGCTGGTGGATCTTGGCGATGGCGTCTTCTGCGTCGAGTTCCACAGTAAGATGAACTCGCTGGGTGAAGACAACATTGGGATGCTGTACACCGGCCTGGAGGAAACCGAAAAGAACGGCCAGGCTCTGGTCATCGGGAACGACAGCGAGAACTTCAGCGTGGGCGCCAACCTGATGATGGTGCTGCTGGCCGCGCAGGAAGAGGAATGGGACGATCTCAACGCCGCCATCAACCGCTTCCAGCAAGTGAACATGGCGTTGAAATACGCCTCGAAGCCGGTGGTTTCCGCGCCCTTCGCCCGCACGCTGGGCGGCGGCTGCGAGATCGTTCTGCATACGGCGCGCGCGCAGGCTTCCGCCGAACTGTACATGGGACTGGTGGAAGTGGGAGTGGGCCTCATTCCCGGCGGCGGGGGCTGCAAGGAACTGCTGCTGCGCCTGAAAGACCCGCGGCGCGTCTTCGAGCTGATCGGATACGCCAAGGTTTCATCCAGCGCCGAGGACGCTCGCCAGCTAGGACTGCTGAATCGTGCCGATTCGGTTTCCATGAACCCCGAGCGACTTCTCGGCGATGCCAAGGCGCTCGCGCTGTCGCTGGTTCCCGCTTACGCGCCCGGCACTCCGCGGCAAGATATCAAGATATCCGGCGAGAACGGTTATTCACTGCTCAAGCTAGGCCTGTGGAGCGCTCGCCAGGGACATTACATCAGCGATTACGACGTGGTGGTGGGCGAGAAGCTGGCGACGATTCTCACCGGCGGGAAGCTGAGTGGGGAGCCGGTAGTTTCCGAACAATCTCTGCTCGATCTGGAGCGCGAAGCGTTCCTTAGCCTCTGCGGCAACCCCAAGACACAGGAACGCATGAGCGCTATGCTGAAAACAGGCAAACCGCTGAGGAATTGATCAGTGTCCGGCGAAGGAGTCTTCATGCCCGAAGCTGTAATTATCGATTGTGTCCGGACCGCCGTCGGCAAGGCCCCGAAAGGGACCCTCCGGCAGACTCGTCCCGACGACCTGGCCGCTATCGTAATCCGCGCGTTGATCCAAAAATATCCTCAGGTGCCTGTCTCTGAAATAGAGGACGTAATCCTCGGATGCGCCAGCCCCGAAGCCGAATCGGGCATGAACATGGCCCGCGTTGCCGCCCTTCGCGCGGGGCTGCCCGACGTGGTCCCCGGCGTCACCATCAACCGCTTTTGCTCTTCCGGCCTGCAGTCCATCGCCATGGCGGCCGACCGGATCCGCTCCGGCGCGGCCGACATCATCATCGCCGGCGGCGCCGAATCCATGAGCATGCTGCCCATGTCCGGCCACAAGTTCGCACCCAATCCCTGGATGGTGGATCATCTTCCGCAAATCTACATGGGCATGGGACTCACCGCGGAAGAAGTGCAGCGCAAGTACAACGTCACTCGCGAGGACGCCGACCAGTTCGCATACCGCAGCCACCACAACGCGCTGCGCGCGCAGGCGGAAGGCTCGTTCGACGATGAAATCGTGCCGGTGGAAATAGAAACCACCACGCTTAACGGCAGCCGCAAGCCCGAACCACACACCGCCGTGTTCAAGAAGGATGAAGGCCCCCGCGCCGATACGTCCGTGGAAGCGCTCGCTAAACTCCGCGCGGTGTTCGACGCCAATGGCAC
>JAYTVY010000264.1:0-10287 GCA_043743755.1 Bryobacterales bacterium
GCCATTTCGCGCGCGCGCAACACCTGGCAGTGGGAGCAGTAACCACCCACTTCGGTCCGCGCCAGCACGATCTGAAATCCGAAGTGGCTCTCAATTTGATCGCGCAAATCCCGCAGCGGCTCGCCGAAGAATTCCTCAATGCGCCCGCAGCGCAGGCAGATCACGTGCGCGTGCTCTTGCTTGAGCCGGGTCTCATAGTAATGCTGATCGCCGGCGTGATGCATCAGGTCCAGCTCATCCACCAGGCCGCCGGTCTTGAGCAATTTCAGCGTGCGATATACCGTCACGCGATTGAGTTTGGGATCCTTCGCCTTGGCGAGCTGGTAGAGCGCCTCCGCGTCCAAATGCTGACCGGACTGATCTATCAGATCCAGTAGAATTTGACGCTGCCGCGTGAGGCGCACTCCGCGCTGCCGCAACGAATCTTTAGTGTCTTCCGCCGACACACACTGAGCGTACCACGCCCAATTGCCGGGGCGCCTGCGCATTGAAGCGGCGGAGGCCACTTGCGATTCCGGCCCATTCGGGATACAGTAGTGTCCTCAGGAGGAAGCACAGACCTATGGCGTACTGTCCGAGTTGCGGATCTGCTGTGGAAGGTAAGTTCTGCCCTAAGTGCGGAACGGCAGTCGGAGGTCCCCCGCCAAATCCAGGCTATGTTCCCGGACCCGCCCCGGTGGCGACGTCGAGCGGGATGGCCGATAACATGGCCGGCGCGCTCTGTTATCTGGCCGGGTTCATCACCGGAATCATCTTCCTGGTGCTGGAGCCCTACAACAAGCATCCCTTCGTGAAGTTCCACGCCTGGCAATCCATTCTCTTTTCGGTGGCCTGGTTCGTCCTGTCGATGATCATCAGCATCCTACTGGTGCCCCTGATGCTTACCACGTCAGCTCTATGGCCGCTGATCCTCTTGTTCCGATTGGCCATCGGCTTCGGCGGTTTCTTGTTGTGGCTGTTCCTGATGTACAAGGCCTACAACAACGAGAAGTTCATGCTGCCGATTATTGGGCCCATCGCGGAGAAGCAGTCGCTGACTTAGAACACTTTCGGAACCGCGACGGTCAGGAAGCGTAACGACTGCAGATCCTTCGGGCCTTTTCGGGCCGCGCACGCTTGCTTACGCGCGCGGCTCCGAAAGCGGCGTTCGATTACGGGGCGTGGATTATTTCAAGGGCGGGTCACTTTCCCGATATGCCCATCTCTTTCGCCACTCTGGTCAATATGTCCAGTGCGCGATCTAGCATCGCGCGGGTGTGCGTCGCGGTCACGATTGTCCGGACTCTCGCCTTTCCTTCCGGCACAGTGGGGAAACCGATGCCTGTAGCCAGCAGGCCGTTCTCGAACAATGCTTGCGAAAACGCGTGCGCGGTCTTCGCCTCGCCCACCATCAGCGGCGTGATGGGCGTCTCGCTCAGTCCCGTATCGAATCCAGCCTCGCTCAGTCCCTTCTTGAAGTAGCGCGTGTTCTCCCACAGGGCGTCGATGCGCTCCGGCTCCCGCTCTAGAATCTCGAACGCGACGATACACGACGCCGCCACCGCGGGCGGATGCGACGTCGAAAATAGAAACGGCCGTGCCCGATGATACAGAAACTCGATCAGATCGCGGCTCCCGCACACATACCCGCCCAGCACTCCGATCGCTTTGGACAGCGTCCCCACCTGAATATCCACTCGCCCGTGCAAACCGAAGTGATCCACGGTACCGCGTCCATTGCGCCCCAGCACGCCCGACGAGTGCGCATCGTCGATCATCATGATGGCCCCGTGCCGCTCCGCGATCTCCACCAGCTCGGGCAGCGGCCCGATATCGCCATCCATCGAGAACACCCCGTCGGTGATGAGCAGCTTGTGCCCCGGCTTGCTATCGAGGCCGGCGAGATGCTCCTCGGCCTTGGCTGTATCGCGATGCTGAAAGACGTGGATCTTGGCCCTCGATAGCCGGCAGCCATCGATAATGCTGGCGTGATTCAGCGCGTCGGAAACGATGTGATCCTCGGGGCCGAGGATGGCCGAGACAGTTCCCGCGTTGGCCGCGAACCCAGACTGGAAAACCACGCACGCCTCAACGTTCTTGAATTCCGCGATGCGCCGTTCGAGTTCCATGTGCAGAGTCATAGTGCCCGAGATGGTCCGCACCGCACCCGACCCCGCCCCATACTTCTTGGCAGCCGCCACCGCGGCCTCCACCAGCTTGGGATGATCCGCGAGCCCCAAATAATTGTTGCTCGCAAGATTGATGACTTCGCGTCCATCGAATCGCGCCACAGGCTCGCAGGGAGATTCCAGCACGCGCAGTTTCTGATAAGTCCCCGTGGAACGCCAGCCCACCAACTGCTCGCTCAAATACCCAAGGGGATCCATCACCGAGTTAGAGGCCATACGACCACCGTATACTACCCGCATGGCCGGCGTATTCCTGATCGATACCGACACCGCTTCCGACGATGCCGTAGCTCTGATCATGGCTCTGCGCACTCCCGGCGTACACGTAGCAGCCATAACTATCGTCGCGGGAAATGTCCCGCTGGAACAGGCCACGCGCAACGCTCTCTACACTGCCGAATTGTGCGGTTCCGACGTGCCTGTCTACCGCGGAGCAGACCGTCCGCTAGGCCGTCCCTATCAGCACGCCCAATGGTTTCACGGCGAGGACGGTCTCGGCGACCAAGGCTATCCCCCGCCCCAGCGTCGCGCCGAATCACTGCCCGCGGTGGAGGCCATAGTCGAAACCATCGCCACGAATCCAGGACTCACCGTGGTCACGCTTGGCCCGCTGACCAACATGGCCCAGGCGTTCACGCGGGCGCCGGAAATCGCCGGCAAGATCGGACGGCTAGTTTTGATGGGCGGCAACCCGTGCACGGAAGGCAACGTGACTCCGGCGGCCGAATACAACATCTGGTGCGATCCGGAAGCGGCGCGAATTGTGATCCGCTCCGGCGCGCCGGTGGAGCTGATCGGCTGGCAGCTCTGCCGCGGCGATGCGAATCTGCGCCCCGCCGACATCGAACACGTACTCGCGATTGACACCCCGCTGGCTCGCTTCGCCATCGAATGCAACGCGACCGCGATGAAGGCGAACTTCGCTCAGTCGGGCGAAGTCGGCATCTCGCTTCCGGACCCCATTGCCATGGCCATTGCGCTCGATCCCGGCGTCTGCACGGAGTGGAGCCGTCATTTCGTGGACGTGGAAACCACCAGCGACCTCACGCGCGGGATGACCGTAGTCGATCGTCTCAATGTCGCCACCGACCCTCGGAATCGCGAGATGTGGGGGGACGCCGCCACTTGCTCGGTCTGCTGGCGGATCGACATCCCGCGCTGGAAGCAGACCTTGTACGCAGCGCTCTAACAGCGATCACTCAGCTTGCAGCACCGTCGCGGGATCCACACGGCTGGCGCGGCGTGCCGGAATCGCGCAGGCCAGCAGCGCCACGGTTGCGAACAAAGCGGGGACCGCCGTGAAGGTGATGGGGTCCAGCGCCGGGACGCCCCACAGCAGAGCCGCCATGTAGCGCGTCAAGAGCGCGGCCCCCGCGATTCCGGCGGCGATGCCGGTGACCGCGATACGGGCGCCCTCGCCCAGAACCAGGCCCAGCACGTTGGCTGGACGCGCGCCCAGCGCCATGCGCAAGCCGATCTCGCGGGTGCGCTGGCTGACGCTGTAAGAGAGCACTCCAAAGATGCCCATGCATGCCAGCAGGGCCGCGATTCCGGCGAATGCCGCCGCGATTCCGGCGCGCATGCGCGGGCGATTCACGGAATTTTCGGCGATGGATTCCAGGGTTCGCATCTGAGTGACGGGCAGGTCCGCATCCACGCGGTGAATGGCGGCCGTTGCGGCCTTGGACAGGCTTAGCGGATCGCCGGCCGTGCGTACCGCAATCGCCGCGGCCGGGAACGGAGCCTGGCTCATGGGGAGATAAATCTCAAGGGCATTGGGCTCGCCCGGACCTTGCACTTTCACCTGGGCGATGACGCCCGCGATTTCGCACAGATCGGGATGGGTGGGCGACCCGGAGACATTCACCTGCCCGCCAACGGCCCGCGATCCATCGAAGAACCGCGCGGCGAAAGCTTCATTCACGATGCACACGGGCTGGCCGCGCGGCGTGTCTTCGGGGGAAAACGTTCTGCCCGCCAGCACGCGAATTCCCAGTGTTTCGAAGTAGCCGGGGTTCACCGACTGCACATGCGCGCCGGTACGCTGCGCTTGCCTGGGCGCGCCCGCCACTTCGAAAAACGTTCCCATGCTCCAGCCCTCCAGCGGCATGTCGATGCCGATGGCTACCGATCGGACTCCCGGCACGGCGGCCAGCTCGCGCTCGGCGTCGCGGTAAAACATCGACAGCCGCTCGGGCGTCGAGTAGCGGTTCTCGGGCAGCGAAACATGCATGGTGAGGACGTTCCCCCCGCGGTATCCGCGGTCCACGTTCTCAAGGCGGAACAAAGTGCGGACCAGCAAACCCGCGCCGGCAAGCACGACGATCGCGAGGGCGATTTCAACCGAAGCCAGCGAATTGAGGGGGCGCCGCGCCCCGGTGATGGTCCGGCCGGACGCGCGCAGTGCGCCACCGAGCGATATTTTCGCGATTCGCAAAGCGGGCAGCAAGCCGAACAGAACAGGAGTGAGCAGAGACACGGCCAGCGAGAACAATATGACGCGGGCGTCCATCCGGAGCGGGATGGCGGATGGAATGGCCCCGGCGGGGAGCATGGAAGGCAGCGTCTCCACGGCGAGCCACGCCAGCCAGATGCCCAGCGCACCGCCCAGGGCTCCGATCAGCAGCGATTCGGCGAGCATCTGCGCGATCAGGCGCGCGCGACCGGCTCCAATGGCGACGCGCACGGCCATTTCCCGCGCGCGAGTGGTCTGGCGGGCCAGCAAAAGGTTGGCGACATTGACGCAGGCAATCAGCAAAATCAAACCCACGGCGGCGAACAGCAGCAGCGAGGTGGACTTGATGTCCGAACCGACGAGAAACTCCCGCAGGGGAGTAATCGCGACGCCCCAGCCCTGGTTGGTTGCGGGCGAGGCGGCGGCGATGCGTCCGGCGATGACATCCATTTCGGCCTGGACGGCGTCGCGCGGGGACTCCGGCTTCAGTCGCGCAATCACCTGGAGGGAGTGGCTGTCGCGGCGGGCGGTTGCGCGTGAGAGCGAGAGCGGCGTCCAGACTTCGCAGCGATTGTTGAATAGCGTGAAGCCGGCAGTCAGAATGCCTGCGACAGTGAAGGGCCGGCCGTCCAGCAAGAGTGGGCGGCCGACGAGACCCCGATCCGCTCCCACGCGCTGCCACAGGCCGTAAGAGATCACAGCGACGCCAGGCGCGCCAGGATCCTCGTCAGACGTTTCAAAGGTGCGGCCCAGCGCCGCATGGACGCCGAGCAGATCGAAGAACGAAGCCGAGACCGACTGGCTCAGGATATGCTCGGGGCCTCCGGGACTCTTCAGGATATGGCTGCCGCCCGTGACGGCGGCAACGGATTCGAAGCTCTTGCTCTGGTCGCGCCAATCGAGGTACGTCAAGGCGCTGACGGAATTTCGGATGCGGCCGGGAGTTAATTCCGAGACCATGACGAGCCGGTCCGCTTGTTTGAACGGAAGCGGGCGGAGGAGGGCGGCATCGACAAGGCTGAAGATCGCGCCGGCGGCTCCGATGCCCAGGCCGAGGGTGAGGACGGCAGCGGCGGTGAAACCTGGGGCTTTGCGGAGCACGCGAAATCCATAGCGGAGATCCTGCCAGAAGTTGAGCATGAGTCTTTGACAGGTACCGCGGCTGAAACGTTTGGTTACGCGTGGTGGTTGATGGGACCCGCGCCGCGGCCGATGTTGGGTGCGGTGCGGATGGCCTCCGTAATCCACGTTTTGGCGGCGGCGACGGCATCCGGGAGCGATTGGCCGAGCGCGAGACCGGCGGTGATAGCTGCCGAGTAAGCGCAGCCGGTGCCGTGAGTATGTTGCGTATCGATGCGGGCGGCGCGGAATTCAGACCAGCGGCCCTGGTGGAGCAGGATATCGACGGCATCGCCGGGGAGATGCCCACCCTTGATGAGAACGGCGTGCGCGCCCATGCCGATGAGCGCCTCGGCAGCGCGGCGCATGTCGGTTTCGCCGGTGAGGGCAGTGGCTTCGTCGAGGTTGGGCGTGATCAGGAAGGCGCGCGGGATCAGCAAGTCGCGCAAGGCAAACAGGGCATCGGGGTACAGCAGAGCCGCGCCGGGTTTAGCGATTCGAACGGGATCGACTATCAGGGGGAAGTTCCAGCCGGCAGCGAGAGCGGCGATCGCCTCCACGGTTTCCCGGTTTCCGAGGGCTCCAGTTTTGGCCGCGGCCGGGTGCAGATCGGCGACTACCGCGCGAATTTGATCGGCGATGAGATCGGGGGGGAGGCATTCAATGCGGGTGAGCTGGGTAGTGTTCTGAACGGTGAGCAGCGTGATGGCCGCAGTCCCGTAGACGCCGAACCGATGGAAGGTTTTGAGGTCGGCCTGGATGCCCGCGCCGCCGCTGGGGTCCGAGCCGGCGATGGTGAGCGCGACGGGCACCAAATATTCAGTTTAGTGGGTGGGTATTCAAAACGTAAGGCGTTGCGTGCGGGTGGCGCCCGCGGCGTTGGTGATTTCCACTTCGACGCCGGTTACCTGGGTGGCGTCGCCGCTGACGGGGAAGGTGGCGCGCAGGGCGAACATGCCGCCGGCGGTAGAGGGCTGGAAGAATCGCTGGAAATCGGCGCTGGCATCGAAGCGGACAGTTCCGGGCTGGATGGTGCGGCCGGCGCTGTCAAAGAAGGTGAAGGCCAGCGTCGAGATGGAGCGGGTGTTGTCGAAGCCGGTGAGGCTGACATCCACGTCGCTGGTGCGGCGCACGCCACTGAGAAATCGAGCGAAACCGGCGTGGGCGTCACCACCATGGTGGCCTGATTCGTCGCCCCGGGTAACTGAAGCGCGAACACCAGTTTGCCGGCGGTGGTTCCAGTCTGAAAGGTCATATCGGATTGCGAGCCGAAGTGGGCGACAGTATCGCCGACGTTCACGGTGACGGTGGCGGAGCGGCCTCCGGATACGAACTTAACGGCGGTGTCGTCGGTTACGCCCGGCACGCTGGGCTGGAACCGCAGCGTCAGCGTGCCGGTACCGGATACCTTCGAGGGAGCGGCCAAAGGGATGGAGACTTTGGCTGGATGGGCGCTGGTGAGGGAGGCGGAATCGAAGGCGATGGAGGCGGCGGGGAGTGGAGGATCGAAGCCGTGGCCGGTGAGATGGAACGAGCGCTGATCCACCAACAGAGTGCCTTGCGCCGGCTGCGGGGTTTGCGGTTCAAAGGCAATTTGAAACGCGACCGACTGGCCGGCGGCGATTTGCAGGGGCGCGGAGAGGCCGATGGGTCCGCGAAATCCAGCGCCGGATACGGACAGGGAGGTCACGCCGATGGAGGCGGCACTGGGGTTAGACAGCGAGAATTTCAGCAGGCGGCTGGATCCCCGCTCGACGTTTCCGAAGTCGATGGCCGCGCCCGCGAACAGCGGCGCGGCGGAGGTTTCCACGGATAGCTGAGCCGCCTGCACGGCTGTGCCGCGAAGAATTACGGAGATTGTGTTCACCTGCAAAGTGGCGGGATAAAAACCGAAGGCGACGGGGGCGAAGGCAACCCGGAACTCGACGAACGCGCCGGGCGCCAGGGTGTAAACAAGAGACGGCGCGGCCGAAAGACTGAAAGCGAGTCCATCGACGGACAGGACATTGATGAGCACCGACGCGGAGCCGAGGTTGCGGACGTGGAAACGAGTTTCGAGGACATCGCCGGTGGAGACTTTGCCAAGTTCGTCTACCGCGACCACCGGGTGTTCGGAGACGCCGTCGAACTGGGAGAGCTGCAGCTGCGCGAAAGCCGCCGCGGGCAGGACCAGCGCGAGCGCGAGTGCGTGAGCGGTCATGGCAGCGGAAGCTCGAATACCTGTTCGCGTCCGGGAGTAATGCGGATGGCGAGCATGCGGGTGGATAAGGGATCGGCATCGATGGCCTGGAGCCAGCCATCGGCGAACTGCACGAATGCGCCGGGCGAAACCGGAGTGGCGAGGTGAAGATCCGAGGAGCCGTCGCGACGGATCACGATGCCACCGGGCTCGCTGAAGACCATGTCGCCGGAGGGCGAGAGGAACACGGGAGCTTGCACGCCGCGGAGCAGCGATTCGGATTCGGGCCGCAAGAGCCAGACGCCGTCATCGCGCTGAATGGCCAGCGTAGCGGGAGCGGCGATGGCCAGCACGGTTCCGGCGATCCTGACGGGATCCAGCGTGACTGGCTCGAGAGCTGCGCGGGTCCAGCGCAGAAGCGTTGCGGTGGATTGCAAGAAGACCAGGGCCGGTCCTCCCCGCGAGGAGAACGCGAAGAGGACGGGCCCATCGGGAACATCCACACTGAAGAGAACCTCACCTTGACGTTCCAGTACGTCAAGGCGGGAGCCAGTCTTCAGGAACCCGGATGATCCCGAGAAAGCGGCAGAATCGACTCCGTCCGCGGACGAGTCGCTCAAGAGGAAATTCCCGCCCAGCCCGGAAACGGCCCGGAAGGAGCCTTGCGGATCGCGAATGAACCCGAGGCTGGGGGCGGTGAGGCCGGACTGGCCCCAGAGGGAGAGCGCGAAGAGGATGACGATGAAGAGACGGATCATGGGTGAGGTCCGATGATGAGCGTGGGAGTCCCGATGGCGGGCGCCACCGGTCCCACGGGAACGGGAAGGCTGGAATGTCCGGAGTGTCCGAGCGCGAGGCCGGCGGCGGCTCCTCCGGCGAGGGCTCCGAGGAGCACCCATTTGGCATGGAAGCGATGCGGGGCGGAAAAGCCTTTGTCACTTTTAGCCGAGAGCGCATCGGTGAGGTATTGATGGCTGACTATGCCCGCGCGCGCGTCTTCTTTTGCGGCGGTGATGCGGATGTCAAAGGGTCCGGCGAGACGGTTCCACTGCATGCCCCAGACCGCGGCGCGCCCGTCCGCCTTGGTGTTGACCACTTCGGTGCGGAGACCGCTGGTGAAGGTTCCGCCGGGGCCATCCTCGGGCAGCCGAAAGCTGACGGCCGCGCCTTGCACGGGATTGCCATCTTCGCCGGTGACCAGGACAGTGAGCCCGCGGGTGGCGCGCGAGGCGGTGGGGTAGACGGTGCCTTCGCCTTCAATTACGCGCAATTGAAGAGTGGATGCGGCGGGGAGCGGGCCCAGACTGAGGAGCAAAGCGCAGGTGAGGAGTGCGGGTCTCTGCACGAAAGTATCGTGCGTGACGCGGGGGAATAGTCTCAAGGAATATCGGAGATACGGGCGCAGCTCTCCTTGTGACCGGAACAGGTTCTGCCTACTGGCCGACTGTAACGCGGACAGCCGGACAAGATATTTTGGAGGCCTCCATGCTCACCCGTATTAGAAAGCCCGGTGGCGGGCCACTGCCACGAGATTGGCAGCCGAACCTTGTCGCTAACCGTCACCCAGGGTTGCTCGAGTGCTTCCGGGCGATGCGGTAACAGGGGGTCCGACAAGGGAGAGCCCCTGCTCTTGATAACAGAATAAAGCAGGGGTGTATGGTTTTTCGGCGGAGCGTATTTGTAAGCTGTTGCAGGCGCGAAAGAAATAAATGCTAGATGCCGGGGACCGACGCCAGGGCCCACGTGCGGGCGGACAAAACCGTCTGCCCGATGCCTTGACCGGAGATCACGATTTCAACGCGGCGGTTCGCTCGTCCCGCGATGGTGGCATTGGAGACAAACCCGGCGGTGGGAATCCGGCGTGGCAATGCGTCATTCGCGGACAGAACGTCTTCAACGGCCTGTGCGCGCTTGTAGGACGCCTCGAGGTTTTGGGCGCTAGTGCCGCGGTGGTCGGTGTAACCTTCCACTCGAATGGTGACATCGGGGGGGAACATCTCGGCGATTGCCGCGAGTTTCTTCGAAGTTTCCGGGGGCACGGTGTTACCGTCCGCGAGCAGCGAATCGGGAACCGTGACTACCAGGCCGCGGGGGGTGTCGCGCGTTTCAAGAACGCGATTGAGCTTCGCGAGCAAGCGAGCCCGGCACATACGCTGGTAAGCCAAGGATCGCTGCTGCAGTGGTTCATGGACTACCTGCGCCTCGATCGCTGGCACGGCCCGAACGGGTTGCCCGGTGGTGGTGGCTACGGCCGTCATCTGAGTCTGGGCGGAAGCGCAGATAAAAGTCGCGGATATGAATGCTAGGAACTTCATGACGCCTGTTTATATGCACGAGGGGGGCCGTTTTATTTCTGTATTGGATGC
>JAYTVY010000265.1:0-5951 GCA_043743755.1 Bryobacterales bacterium
AAGGACCAGGAAGTGGCCGAATACCATTACCGCTTCTACAACGTGCTGGCGGCGCTGATGGCGGACCGCTGGACCGAAGACGCGCAAAAGCAGTATTACCTGCTGCTGCGCGAAGAGCTCAGCGCCGGCATCCACGGCGAAGTGGACGAGGAAAGCTGGCGTCTTAAGCAGACACTGTTGCGCCGCCAGACCAAAGTCCGCAAGGAAACCCGGCCTTTCAAAGATTACGCGCGCCAGTCGTTCATTGACACGCTGACGCTATACCTGCACGGCATTTGCTGCGATATCGACGTGGAAACCGGACCCCGCCAGCTGGCCAGCCGCTATCTGCGCAAACGCCTGCTGCTGCTGGAATCCCTGTATCCGCCACCCACGGGGGCCGCGGTCTTCCCCGAGCACCTTTCCAGGTAACCGCTGCCAGGTAACACTAACTTTACGAATCCTTAATATTGCAGGGTAACGGCCATCGCCGTAGCGGCGTTCCTATTCTTAGCATGAGCGCAGCTCACATGATGGATCCCGATGCCGTCCTGATGGTGAACGTTCGCGAGGGCGACTCGGCCAGTTTCGAGTTGCTGCTGCACCGCCATCGCACTTCCGTGGTGAACCACCTCTTCCGTCTCACCCGGGACCGCAGCGTGGCTGAAGAGCTGGCGCAGGACGTTTTCGTGCGTATTTACCGCTCCCGCTCGCGTTATCAGCCCGAGGCGAAGTTCACTACGTGGCTATTTCGCATCACCACCAATGTGGCGCTTAACTGGCGGCGGGACACGCGCCGCGAGGCGGGCCAGTTCCGTCTCGACGATCCCGACGCCGGCCGTATGGCCGAGATCCGCGACGGCACGGAACCGATCGACGAGTGTATGATTCGTGACACCCGGGCCTTGGAGATCCGCGCCGCTGTCGAAACGCTCCCGCCCAAACAGCTCGCCGCGGTGCTGATGCACAAGTATGAGGGCATGGACTACGCCCAGATCGCCTCCGTGCTGAACTGCTCGGTAGGCGCCCTGAAATCGCTGCTCTTCCGCGCCTATGAGACGTTGCGCCGCCGCCTCGCCCACTTCGCCCCCAGTGGGGCAGGTTAGCAATCGGCCCTGCTCATAAAGAGGTCCGGCCGTACGCCCGATAGACCCCCATGAGGATTGCCGGCTACGGATGGCTATGGCTAATCGTCCCGGCCATCGCATGGCTGGTCTTCCGGGTGTTCTTTCGCGACGCCTGGATCTCCTTGAAGATTCAATGGCACATGGCGAACGCCCGTTATGATCGGGCGCTTCCCCTCGTCCGCCGGCAATTGGAACGCAAGCGCCGTACCAAGGGTGAGAACCACATCGATACAGCGGTGGCAACCTATTCGCTGGGCCAGATCCAATACCAGCATGGGCGACCGGAGGAGGGCCGCCGCCTGGTGGAGCAGGCCACGGCGTTCTTTGCCACTTGGCCGGGTCCCCAAGACCAGGTCTATTGGGTTCATCTTCTGAACCTGGGCGTGGCACAGCGCGCCATAGACCGGCTGGACCTTGCTTTGGAAACTTCCCGCCGTGCAGCGGACCTGCAGCGGACGCTCAACGGGCCGGAGACTGAACAGCTCGCCCAGGCGCTTAGCAATGTCGGAGTGATCCTGGAAGAGACCGGCCGTGCGCAGGAATCGATTCCAATTTACGAAGAGGCTTTGCGCATCCGTACAAAGCTGAATGGAGAGAAGTCCCGCGAAGTCGCGCGTGTACACGTCAATCTCGCCGAGGCTTTTACCAGCCTTCGGCAATGGCCTGCCGCGGAGCGCCATATTCAAGCGGCAATCGCGATGCTGCAGCCCCTTCCCTCGCATGAATTGGGCCAGGCATATGACACATTCGCCCGGCTGCTGGAAGAGCGCGAAGACTTTTCGCAGGCTGAACAGATGCGTGCTCGCGCGCTCGGCGCTTTGAAGCGCGCGCTGGGTAACGGCAGCGTTGAAGTAGCGAAACAGATGGAGAAGTATGCGTCGCTGCTCGGCAACCTGCACCGGAACACCGAGTGTGAACTCTTCAAGCAAAAGGCCGCCGCCATTCGCGAGGCCCTGGTATGATGCGGCTGGCCGGGTTGCTGATTCTCGCGATAATGATCTATCGCTGGATCCGGAAATACACCGGCGCCCCGCGCAAGTGGGAACAGCTGATCGCGGCCGCGGCGGAAGCCGAAAAGCGTGGCGATCTGGAAGCCGCGGGGAACGCTTTGAATGACGCGGATGCTTTGGCTGCCCGGCACTCGGGCGTTCTGTGGCGTCGCAGGCTGGCGCTCGCCAAAGCGCCCTTGGCGCGCGTATTGTTCAGGACCGGCCAGCTGGAACGCAGTGCGGCTCTGGTCTTCGATCTGCTGGAACAGTCGCACGGCGCAACTTGACCGGCTGATCCGCTCGTCGTCGGCGAGCACTACGGTAGCCTGGGCTGCATCTGCATGGCCCAGGAAAAGTATGCGGAGTCTATTAGCCTGTTTCGGAAAGCGATCCAGACAAAACAGGAGCGCGCCGGAAGCGACGGCTGCGAACTCATGCCCGATTTCAATCTGCTGGCGCGCGCGCTGTGGCGCAACGGCGAGAAGGCCGAAGCGCAAACCAGCATGGCTCGCTGCGTAGCGCTTCAGAAGCTGGCAACGCTGAACCCGCAGCTCAATCACGCGACCATCGGCGGCAATAACCAGCCGCCGGATGAGGAACTGACGCTCACAGCGGTGGGCCAGGACGAATGGCTACTTTACCAGGGCGACTTTGAGGCCGCCGCGCGTGGGTTCCGCGCCAAGATCGAGTTTGAGGAACGCGAGAAGCAAAGCCTCGATCCCGAGCAGATGCCGGGCTGGGAGAAGCTGGCCGAAGCCGAAGAAGCTCTAGGCAATGTGGATTCCGCGCGCGACGCTTATGCTCGGGCCGCCGCCCAATGGGAAGAGCGGCTATCTCCCGGGCACCCCCGCGCGCAATGGTGCCGTACCCGCGCCGCCGAGCTCGCCGGCCGGAATGCCGCGTAAGCGCTCTAGAAAATAACTTCGAAATCGCCGCGATACCGGCGATGGTAATTGCCGAAGAACACTCCGAACCGCGGATCGGCCACGTTCGCGTGCACCGCCAGCGCATTGAAGTGGTTGGTCAAATTGAAGCCCGTCAAGGAAAGCCGCAGCGCATATTTCGGGCTGACGTGAAAGTCTTTCAAGACTCTGGCATCCGCGGAAAAGAAGTGTGGGAAGCGTGTAGCGTCGCTGTTGGGTGTGCCCACGTAGTTTTGAAATTCGTCGAGTCGCGAATAAGGGAAGCCGTTGCGGTATTCGACAATCGGCAGCACCTGGATGCCCCGGAACGGAACCTTCACGCGCCCCCACATCAGAAAGCGGTTGGGCAAATCCGCCGGCAGGTTGGAGTACACATTCGGGCGGATCTGAGGGGTGGGGAAATTGCCCAGAAACGTATCGAACCCGTTCAGGTTTCCTTCCGCGCGGCTGCGCGTGTAGGACAACACCAGTTGCTGTCCGTCTTTCCAGCCGAATTTCGCGGTCACCTCCGCCTGCCGGTACCTGGAGAATCCATCACCGTTCAAGACGACCTCATTCGTGCTTCCCAGCAGGTCGTTTTCGAGCACGATTAAGCCGACCGACCGGTTATCGGTATATACTCCGCGAATCCGCAGCAATCGCGAGAAGCCATGCTCCACTTGTACATTCCAGGTGGAACCGCGCGGCGCGAAACCACCCGCAACGCGTTTCCCGTTCACGAAAAACGAGCGGGGCCCGGTGATGCTGCCGATCACGTTCGTAAATTGCACTGGACCGGCCAGAATGCTGCCGTCCCGCGCATAGCTGGTGATGGTTCTCTCCGGATAGCGGCTAAAGCTGTAAACATCCAGCGGGACGTGATCGTAGAACTGCCCGTAACCGGCCCGAAATACGGTGCGCTGATCGGCGAAGGGCGTCCACGCAAATCCGCCGCGCGGCGCGATGCGGAGGCTGGTGGAAAGCCGCTGATACTCCACGCGAGCCCCGTAATCCAGCGCCAGTTTAGGGGTGAGCGACCAGTGGTCTTGCGCGAATCCCGTGACCTCGCGATCCGTGCGGGTGAAAGGATTCTGGTTGGTGAAGTCAATACGCTGCAGCAAGCGCCCCGCAATATCCTGAATGTCCACTGGCCGGTAACTGAACCGCCCCTCTTCGCCGGTTCCCGTGACGGACGTGCCAATCTTGATCTGATGCGTTCCGAAAAAGCGCAGAGGAACCGGCGACCAGTTCTCCAGCCATTCCGAGCGCCGCGCGGAGCGGTTCTGCGTTCCAAAATAATTGCCGCGATTGCCGGCCGGCGTGAGGATCATGTCGGCGCTTCCCTGCGCCCCGATCATCGCGTCGAAGCGCTGAAAAGAGAGGCTGCTGTCCAGGATGCCGCCGAGGAATCCCAAATGGTGGGCCGCGGTTCCCGCGTAATTATGCTGAGCGTAGCTGGGCGCAGCGGGCTGCGGGGTGAAATAGTCCGGATTGACGAAATTCTTGTGCTGCGGACTGACGTGGACAGTCGCCGTGACAATCTGCTTCGGCGAAAGGATGAAGTCCAGCTGGGTGAATCCGTTCAGCGATTGAATTTTCGATTCGTTGCGGGGAAACGGCAGGGTCCGGCTGGGTTCCTTTTGAAAAAAGAACTGCAGCGCGGTATTGATGTACACGCGCTCGCGGATCAGCGGACCGCTCACGACGCCGCGCGGCGTTTCATTGCGAATCCCGCGCAAATGATAACTGCGGATACGAAAGTCCGGGAGCGGATCGTTCAGCTCGGCGTGCCACTTCTCGCCCCCGCGCCGCGTTTCCACCGCCACCACGCCGGCCGTGAAGCGCCCGTACTGCGCGAGGAACGGCGTATGCAGCACGTTGACGCTCTCTATGCTGTCCACCGGGATGGTCTGCGAGAACTTGCCCGTGGCTGGATCGGTCACGTCCGTCTGGTTCACTACCAGGGCGCTGCGCTGTTCGCCCGTGCCGTCGATCTTCAACTCGCCGTCGGGCGACCGCACCACCCCTGGCACCAGGGGAAGCGTATCGCTCACCGTGGCTGGATTAGTGGGCAGCGTCTTCACTTCGGCGGGACGCAGTTCATTGTTTTCCGATGAACTCTGTTCCACCGGCGGCGCGGTTTCCGTAACGTCGACGCTGATGCGCTGCATCTTGGGACTCAGAATCAGGGTTACCTCGTTCGCGCCGCTGGTGATTTGTAGGGTCTTGGCTTCCGGCTGGAAGCCCTCCTTGGACGCGGTCACGCTGAGGGAACCGCAGGGAACCTCTTTGAAATCGGCGACACCCGACGTACCCGTGAGGCGATTATCGGCGCCCACCCGTACCTGGGCGCTGAACACCGGGCCCTCCTGCGAGTCCACTACAAAAACCCGCAGTTCCCCCGGCGCGCAGACCTGCCCCCAGGCGCGGCCGAGAATCAACAGCGCCGCTCCCGCCAGGAAGCGCCGCCACCTGAACGCCATTCTCCTCAGAGTGCAAGTATACTCCTGTTCGGCGAGTAGTCCGTAAGGGACCGGCCCGCCTCCGGAATGGCCTTCCGATTGCTCCTTCCTGCGGGAGGCCGAATGACGAGACTCATAACGCTAGCCCTATCGCTGGTTTTGCTTGTAAATTCTGCCGAGCGCCGGCCCCCAGCCCGCCACCGCCAGACCCGGGCCTTTGACCCGGCTATCGCGAATGACCCCAGCCGGTCCACAATTGTGCGCCCGCGGTCGTCGGGCTCCGCTGTCCTGCGAGCCGAGATTCTGCTGGACCGGGCACATTTCTCCTCCGGCGAGATCGATGGCTCGTTCGGCCAAAACATGCGCAACACGGTGAAGGCCTACCAGAAAGCTCACGACTTGCCGGACACAGGTCTGGTGGATGCCGCCACCTGGAAACTGCTCAACCAGGACACCGCGCCGGTGCTGGTGTCCTACACGATTTCGCCTCAG
>JAYTVY010000266.1:0-3327 GCA_043743755.1 Bryobacterales bacterium
ATGTGCGCGGGCATCGGCGCTGGGGGAAGCTGTTTCTGATTGTGGGGTCGAATTCGATCTTCATCTATCTGTTCCATGAGATTTTGCATCGCTGGATGACGCAAACCGCGCTGGTATTTACGCGCTGGTCAGTCGACTGGTGGGGACCTCCAGGCAGAATGCTGACGGCGCTGGTAGTGCTCGGTTTTGAGATCTACGTTTGCCGGTGGTTGTGGCGGAGGAAGATCTTCTTCAAGATTTAAGGTTACGCGCCAAGCTGTCCAGCCGGTGGAGCGACGTTGCCAGGTCCGCTTCGGTGGTGCGCGGGTTGATGGGACACAAACGGAGCACAGCGCCGCACTTCAGGACCGTGGAGGTGAAGAGGGCGTAACCGTCGCGCACCATGGCGTCCACCAGTTTCAGATGAAACGCGTCATCCGCGCCGCGGCGGCGGAAGCAGAGGATGGCCATCTGGGCGGGCGTGACCACTTCCCAATCCGGCATCGCGCGCAACTGGGATTCCGCGAACCTGGCGAGATGGAAGCCGTGCTCGATGGCGGCGCGGAAGGACGCCATTCCGAAAGTCTTGACCGAGAGCCACAGCTTGAGCGCGCGGAATGAGCGAGTCAATTGCAGGCCGGCATCGGTGAAGTTCACTTCGCTGCGGTGCTGTTGGGTGTCCTGCAGATATTCGGGATGGACATTGAACATTTCGCGGAGCACGGCGGCGTCGCGAACCAGGAGGCAGCCGGTTTCGAATGGCTGGAACAGCCACTTGTGCGGATCGAGCGAGAGCGAATCGGCGAGTTCCATGCCGCGCAGCGCGTCGCGGCCTTGTTCGCAAACCGCGGCGGCCGCGCCGTACGCTCCGTCGACGTGCAGCCAGAGGCTTTCGCGGCGGCAGAAGGCGGCCAGCTCGGGGAGCGGGTCCACTGCGCCGGTGTTGGTTGTGCCGGCGTTTGCCACCACCCAGAAGGGCTGCAGATTGGCGGCCCGGTCGGCGGCAACGGCGCGTTCGAGCGCGGGCAGCGGAAGCCGATACGCGTCGTCCGACGGAAGCACGCGCATATCCCGGGGCGGGACTC
The DNA here is from genome assembly GCA_043743755.1 of Bryobacterales bacterium. GTDB lineage: Bacteria > Acidobacteriota > Terriglobia > Bryobacterales > Bryobacteraceae > JALYHQ01. Next base: position 1,065 of record JAYTVY010000266.1, read on the forward strand.
CCAGAATGCGGAGCGCTTTTTCGAGAGACGAGTGGGTTTGATCTGAAAAGTAAACGATCGGATTTGCGGGCCGATTGCGGGCGACCGCGAGGCCCAGCAGATTGGCCATGGTTCCACCGCTGACGAACAGGCCGCCGGTTGCCTGCGGCAGACCGCAAATTTGGCGCAGCCAGCCGATGGTCTCGAGCTCCACCGCGGCTGCGCCGGAACCGCCGATCCAGGTGCCGGCGAAAACGTTGTATCCGGAAATAATGGCATCGGCGAGCGCGCCAACGTAGTTGCTGGGACCCGGGACGTAGGCGAAGAAGCGCGGATGATTCACGTGCATGGTGTTGTGGAGCACGCGCTGTTGCAGATCGGCGAGTAGATGGTCGAAGCTCGAGCCTTCTTCGGGAGGCGGTCCGCCGATACCGGCCAAAAGTTGCTCGGGATCGCCCTTGACGCCTACCGGCTGCTCGCCCAGCGTGGACAAATGCTCCACCAGCATATCCACCACGCGATAACCCATGCGGCGCATCTCGTCGGGCGGAAATTCCAGCCGGGGATTCATGCCAATAGCGTACACGTCCGGCGAACCGCCCCACGCGGAATCATTTTGAGATTTGGGACAAGGCGGTCTTGGCTACTTTCGCGACGATGTGAACCTGGGGGTCGACTACTTCGGCGATGTCGTAGCGCATCGAGGACCCCAGCACCATGGCGGTCTCGGCGGAATTCAATTTGTATTCCTCCTGCAGCCAGCGCGCCATGCCGGTGGTGGCGGAACGCAGCGCGTCATCCAGCGAGCCCGCGATGCCCATCACCATCACGTATTCGTCATTCTCCGCGCGAGTTTGGCCCAGCGATTTTCCTTCGATCAGGTCCACGGTGAACTCCACATCCATGGATGTTTCGAGGGCGTTGCCGGTCAGCTCTCCATCGCCCTGCGCTGCGTGTCCGTCGCCCACGAAGAGCAGCGCGCCTTCCTGGAATACGGGGAAGTACAGAGTAACGCCCTCGCGCAGCTGGTTGTAATCCATGTTGCCGCCAAAGCGGCCGAGGTAGCCTGAGCGAAAGGACTGGCCGCCGGGAGGCGCTACGGCGATGCAGCCGAGCATGGGCCGCAGCGGGATGGTGAAGTTCTTGAGCTTATCGGTGGGCTTTGAGAGACTCGCGGTGCCGCGCTCGCGGTCGAGTTTCCACATGCTGTCAAAATCCTTGATGCGCTTCTCATCGCGCCCGAAGTACGGATCCAGCGCGCCCGCCGCGATGGAATCGCTGTACATTCCCGCGATATCGCGATTGAGGCGCACGCGATTGAGCCGAACCACCAGCGTGTCGCCTGGAAAAGCGCCCTCCACATAGAACGGGCCGCTCAAAGGATTGCCGCCCTGGGTGCGTTTGACGCCCTTTTCGTCGACGCCGCCCGCATCGACGGTGGTGACATGCACGGTGTCGCCGGGATAGACATGCAGCGCGGGCGCGATGCTGCCCGCGAAGTGGTGGTGAAATACCGCGGGCACGAACTCATGACGGCGGGGGCTATCGGCCGGGCGGGCCGCGGGACGGCGCGCGCGCCAGGTGAAGGAATCGTCGAAGATCTTGCCGTCGCCATTCATCTCCGCGCCGGCGACCACGCCGGTGAGACTGCCGCAGGGTTTCTTGGCGCCCTCCTCTTCATTGGTGCAAGCGAACTCGACGCGGCCGCCAGAGACGGTTCCCGCGAAGGACAGCCCGAAGATGCGCGCGGAGTAGCGCCCATCTTTTTGTTCGAACTTGACCCGCCGGGATTCGGATTCACCGTAACGGGTTATTTTGAGCACCCAGGCGCCGCCGGGATCCGGAGGCTGGGCAAGGCAGGTGGAAGCACACAGCAGCAGTAACGTACTAAATCGCATAGTGCTTTGACGGTAGCACCCGCCGGGCGTTAGGAATGGCTATTTGTCGCGCTCTTGGATCAACTGGTCGGCATGCTCAACCTGACTGGGCGTTCCACGCACCGCGATGATGCGGGGTGCGTTGTAAGTGAACAGCCGGCGAGCCTGCGTCATTACGCGGACCTCTGTCGCTACTTCCTGCAAGCGCTGCACGGTAGCCGCATGCGACAGCGAGAAGATGCGCACGAGGCTATCGGGATCGCCGGGTCCAGGCACGGAATATTCGTGGCGGCCCGGCTTGGCCGCGCCGGGCGGCTGATCCAACTGGTCAACCAGCCACTCGGCGAGACCCATCTGCGCGGGCGGTTGCCACCAGTGGACTTGTTTTCGAGATTGGTATATGGTTG
>JAYTVY010000267.1:0-1909 GCA_043743755.1 Bryobacterales bacterium
TCATATCGTCATGCTGCGGAGCGCCCGCGGTGAACGCGTCCGCCGCCGCCATCACGCTGTCAATCATCTCCGCCGCGCTCCGGTGCTTGCAAGCGTCCAGCGCCGCCAGCATCCGCTCTTCTTCCCACTCTTCATCGTCCGCCGTCATGGCTTCGCTGATCCCGTCCGTGAATCCCACTAGCACGTCACCGGGCTCCAGCTGGCAAACGCCTTGCTCATACCCGGCCCCTTTGAGCAGTCCCACTACCGGACCTCCCGCGTCCAGCCGGATCACTCCCCCGCGCAGCACCATCGGCGCATTGTGGCCGGCGTTTACATAGATCATCTTGCGTGTCACCGGATCGTATTCGCCGTAAAAGAATGTCGCATAGCGATTCGCCGACGACGCTTCGAACACCAGCAGGTTGACGTTATGCATCAACCCCGCCAGGTCGTGCATTCCCGCCATGGTCTGCCCGCGCAGCGAGGCCCGCAATCCCGACATCAACAGCGCCGCTGAAATCCCCTTTCCCGAAATGTCCCCGATCGCGATCCCCAGCTTGCCGTCGGCCAGCGGAAGAAAGTCGTAGTAGTCTCCGCCCACCGCCAGCGCGGGCCGGCACTTGCCGCAATATTCGATCCCCGGAACCGGCGGATAGCTCTGCGGGAACAGCCGCTCCTGCACTTCGCGAACGATCTCGATCTCACGATTCAGGCGCTCACGTTGAGCTACCTCCGCGGCCATCGCCGTCAGCAGACGGCTGTTATCCAATGCCAGCCCGGTCTGCGTGGCCACTGACTGCAGCAGTTGAATGTCGGTCTTCGAGTAAGGCTCCTCGGACAGCTTCGGTCCCAGCACCATCACACCCAGTAGTTCGTCCCTCCGCGTGATCGGCAGCAGCAGTTGCGCGTCCAGATTCTTCAGCCGTCTGGAATCGTCGGTTGCTCCCTCGTAGACCCAGGAGTCCGGATCGTCGAAATACACCAATGCGGGACGCTTTGTCGACCGCAGATACTGGATCGTCCGCGACTCCGCCGCCAGGCAGCAATCTCCGGTGCGAACCGTTCCGTACGCTGGACAGTACTCCTGGCTGGCCTTCAGCAGCACCGCTGTATGCGGAACATGCAGCGTATCCGAGATGCGCTTCGTCACGGTTTCCAGCAGCGGACCCGGCTCCACGAAGTTCCGCGCTTCGTCCCCAATCTCGCTCAAAATTTGCTCGGCGCTGTAAGCCTCACGGAAAAATCGGCGATCCAGCGCGGCCGATATTTTCGCCGAGTACTTGCGCCGGATCGCGAACAGCAGCCCCACCGCTCCCGCCGTGCGCACCATGTCCACTTTGCGGACCTTGGGATTCTGGATCAGATTGATTACCTGTACGGCCGCGAAGGTCAGGATCAAAGCGCGCATCACCCATAGCCCGCCGCGAGCCAGCGCGTATTTCACGCTCTGCCGAACCACGCCCCGCACTTGCATGGCGCGCTGCACCACCACCACATACGCCAGCGTCAGCGGAAACAGCGCGAAGGCGAGCAGGATCCCGATTGCCGCCCATTCCGGAACACCGTAAAGCGAATCCTTGCCAATGAATAGCGAGCGGACCACTTCGATAAACATGGGCGTCAGGCTGATACAGGCGCCTATCCAAAGCATTTCCAGCCGCCGCCGCGCGTCCCGCGTGGATGCTTTGCCCCCTTTGTGTCCGAGCGTCATGAAGAAGATGCTGATCGCGGCCATCCTCAGGAATAAGTGGGTGTTGTAAAGCGCCGGCAACACCGGCCGCAGGGGCATCACCGCATCGAAGCTGATTACTTTAAAAAGCTGGAACCAGGCCAACAGCACGGCGAGCGCGATCAGGGGACCGGCCAGTAGCCATTTCAGCCAAGGCCGCTTGCGGTCGAACCCCGAGGCCTCGGGAAATCGAATCCC
>JAYTVY010000268.1:0-5214 GCA_043743755.1 Bryobacterales bacterium
CGGGAGGAATGGAGCACCGGCTATCGTTGCGCTTCCTGACGGGCGCGGTAGTGGTGATCTGAGCCGCGCGCGTCAGCAAGCGTACGATATTCGGGAGGAATGGAGCACCGGCTATCGTTGCGCTTCCTGACGGGCGCGGCTCCGAACCGGCGATGAAGACGCTGCTTGATCCGGGTACGCAGCTCTGTGGGGCTACACTTCAGGTATGATCTCTCGCCGTCTGTTTCTTGCCGCCTCCGCCGCGGCCGCCGTGCTGCGCGGAGCCACCTTATCCTCCAAGCAGCGCGTGGATCGCGCCTTGCGCGGTGAAGATCTGGACCGGCCGCCGTTCAGTCTCTGGCACCATTTTCTGGACGAGGCCAAGCCTCCCGAGCAACACGCCAAATCGACGCTGGCCTTCCACGACAAGTTCCACACGGATCTGGTGAAGGTGATGAGCGATTACCCATATCCGAAACCAAAGGGCGCGTGGTATGAAGTGAAGGCTGAAACGAACCCATTTCCCAAGCAGATTCGCGCGCTGGGGCTGATTCGCGACGGCCTGGGAGGCAAGGCGTACTTCGTAGAGACGATTTTCAATCCGTGGAACGTCGCCGAGAAGTTGTCGTCGAAGGAAGCGGTGCTGGCGTTGATGCACACGCAGCCGCAGAAGCTGCTGGATGCACTGGAGACGATCGCGCGCGCCGAGGCCAGCCATGCCAAACGCGCGGTGGATGAGGGCGCGGCGGGCGTGTTCCTGGCTATCGCCAACGCGCAGACCGGGATTCTGACGCAGGACGAGTACGCGCGATTCAGCGAGCCGTTCGACAAGATGGTTCTTCAGGGCGCGCTGGGGGCGCCGATGAATCTGCTGCATCTCCACGGCGACAAAGTGTACCTCGACCGGTTCTACGAGAAGTGGCCGGTGGCGGGCATTAATTACTCGATGCATGGAACGGGTGTGTCTATAGCCGCGGTCCGCGCGAAGTATCCGGATGTAATTCTGGGCGGACTGGACGAGGTGAAGTACCGGCAGCTTCCGGAGGCGGAATTGAAGCGTGAATGGATGGAAGCGAAGAGCGCGGCGGGGAACAAGTTTATTTTGACGCCGGGGTGTTCGGTGCCGAATGATTCGTCGGACGAAGAGCTGAGTCGGCTGGCACGGGTGCTCGGGGCGTAAGGGGGACGCTATCACGTAATGGTAGTCGCGGGGCGTCAGAAATCGGTGGCGTTTTTTATTGGGCTGGGCGCCGGTCTGATTTCGGTCATACTGCTGCTTTACATCGGGTGGGTGCTGCTCAACTGGCGCACGGGAATCCTGCTTTTTCTGGGCGTGTTGCTGCTGGCGATGATTATCAGCGGCGTGGTGCTGAATACCATCTTTCTGGTCCGCGAGATCCGGCGCAATGAGCAGCACGACGCGTTCATCAACGCCGTGACGCACGAACTGAAGACCCCAGTCGCCTCCATCCGGCTCTATTTAGAGACTCTGCAGAAGCGCAACGTGGACGAAGCGAAACGGCAGGATTTCTATCGCATCATGCTGGAAGATAGCGACCGGCTGCTCTCCACCATCGAGCAAGTGCTGCGCACCGGACGGATTGGGGGCGCATCCCGGGCCCTCAACGTTTCGCGATTCGATCTGGTGGAGGTAGTGGAAGGCTGCCTGGAGCGGATTCGCGCGGTGCACCACGTATCCCCTGAATCGCTGCAATATCGCGGGGGGCCGCCGGTGATTGTGATGGCGGACCTGGAAGAAGTGCAGGCGGCGGTATCCAATCTGGTGGATAACGCGGTAAAGTACTCCGGACCGAATGCGAACGTTCTGGTGGAAACATCCAAAGTAGACGGCAAGTACGTATGCCTGCGTGTAAAGGATGAAGGTCCGGGTATTCCGAGAACCGAGCTGAAGCAGGTCTTCAAGCGCTTTTACCGCGTACCCGGGCCGCTTGCGACGCGAGTGAAAGGAACCGGGCTGGGACTCTATATCGTGCGGGCAGTGGCCAAGCGGCACGGGGGCCGGGTCTGGGCGGAAAGCGAGGGGTTGGGGCGCGGGAGCACGTTCGTGCTGGAGCTCCCGATCGTAAAATGAGCCGCGTACTGGTGGTGGAAGACGAGCAGCACCTGGCCGAGGGGCTGCGTTTCAATCTGGAGGCCGAGGGCTACCAGGTACAAGTGGTGGACACCGGGGAGGCAGCGCTCGAATTGTTGAAGGCCGATTCGCCGGGCGTGGATGTGGTGGTGCTGGATGTGATGCTGCCGGGTGTGGACGGCTTCACGGTGATTTCGGAAATGCGGCAAACGGGCCTGTTCATTCCCACGCTGATGTTGACCGCGCGCGGGCATTCCGAAGACGTACTGCGGGGCTTCGCCGCGGGCGCCGACGACTATCTCACCAAGCCGTTCGAGCTGTCCATTCTGATAGCGCGCCTGCGCGGCCTGCTGCGGCGGCACGACTGGCTTCGGAAGGCGCCGGCCACCGCGCCCAAGGACACGTTCACCTTCGGAGACAAGTCGGTAAATTTCGATCTGCTGGAACTGCGCGTGGGCGACCAGGTATTCCCGTTGACCCTGATGGAGACCAACGTTCTGCGCTATTTGATAGAGCACGAAGGCGCGCGCGTCTCGCGGAAAGCGATGCTCGAGGAAGTCTGGGGACTCCACGAAGACACCGACACCCGCGCGATAGACAATTTTATAGTGAGGCTGCGGCGATATATCGAAGAGGATCCGACGCGGCCGCGCCACCTGCTGACGGTGCGCGGCGTGGGATACCGATTTGTGGGGACACCGGGGGCGAAGGCGTGAGGCGCGGTTGTGCGGGGTGGCGTTTCGCTCCCTTACGGTCGCGGCTCCGTGGAGCGCTGGCGCGGTGGGGAAGCGTTTGCGCGTTCGGTGTGGAAGCGTTTGCGGCGCGTTCGGTGTGGAAACGCTTGCGCGGTGCGGAAACGGTGTTTCTAATTTAGGAGGCCCCCATGCACACTGTATTAGCCCGGTGGCAGGCCACTCCGCAAGATCGGAGCCGAACCATGTCGCTGACCGTCACCCAGGGTTGCTCGAGTGCTTCCGGGTGAGAGCGGTAACAGGGGGTGCGACAAGCGAGAGCCCCTGCTCTTTCGATACCAGAATAAGGGGAGGGTGGTACAAATTTGGGGGTTGGGTCCAGTTAACCTATAGCAACGGCGGGAGAAATAAAATTATTTTGATGGGCACCGGGATTAAATGCGTTCGATGAGAGTGGCGTTGGCCATGCCGCCGCCCTCGCACATGGTTTGGAGGCCGTAGCGGCCGCCGGAGCGCTGCAGCTCGTGGACCAGCGTAGTCATTAAGCGGGCGCCGCTCGCGCCGAGCGGGTGGCCGAGAGCGACTGCGCCGCCGTTGACGTTTACTTTTGAGAGATCGGCGCCGGTTTCGCGCTGCCAGGCGACTACGACGCTGGCGAAGGCTTCATTGATTTCGACGCGGTCGATATCGTCGATGCTTAAGCCCGCGCGGTGGAGGACCTTGCGGGTGGCGGGAATGGGCGCCGAAAGCATGATCACCGGATCTTCGGCGGCCAGCGCGAAGCCGGCGAAGCGAGCCAGAGGACGCAGGCCGAGGCCCTCGGCGGTATCGCGTTCCATGATGAGAACCGCGGCCGCGCCGTCGCTGATCTGAGAAGAGTTGGCGGCCGTGATGACGCCACCGGCCTTGAACGCGGCTTTGAGCGTCGCCATTTTTTCGAGTGTGGAATTGGCGCGGATGCCTTCATCGCGGGTCATGTGCGCGATGCCGTTTTCAGTCTCCACCGGAACGGGAACAATCTGTTCACAGAACCGGCCTTCCTCGGTGGCGGCGGCGGCCCGGCGATGGCTTTCGAGGCTGAAGGCATCCAGCTCCTCACGGCTGATGTTCCAGCGTTCGGACATCATTTCCGCGCCGATGCCCTGGTTGAACGGAACATTGTTATAGCGTTCGGCAACGTGCGGTCCAAAGGGCTTGCCGGGGCCCGCGCCGCTGGAGCCCATGGGCACTCGCGTCATGCATTCGACGCCGCATGCGACGACGATGTCGTAACTTCCGGCCATGACGCCCTGGGCGGCGAAGTGGGCGGCCTGCTGGCTGGAACCGCACTGGCGGTCAACGGTGGTGCCGGGAACCGATTCGGGGAAACCGGCCGCGAGGACGGCGTTGCGAGCGATGTTGTAGCCTTGCTCGCCGGTCTGGCTGACGCATCCGGCAATCACGTCGTCGATGAGCGCGGGGTCGAGCTTGCTGCGATGGACCAGAGCCTTGAGTGTGTGGGCCAGCAGGTCGACGGGATGCCAGCCTTTGAGGGCGCCGTCGCGCCGGCCGACGGGGGTCCGGACTGCGTCTACAATGACAGCTTCTCGCATGCGGGTAGGATACCGGGTGGCGGGGGTACGGGTCAATGTGGATGCGCCGTGGTGTTGTGGCGGGCGAACGCTTCCTTACGGGCGCGGCTCCGGTGGAGTGTCAGGAGGCGATGGAGACTAAGCCTTTTTCTCGTAAGCCGGTGAGGGCGAGGCCGTAGCGGCCGCGGACGCCGGTTTTTTCGAAGACGTGCTTCAGGTGGATCTTCACGGTGCCGGGGCGGATGCCGAGTTCGCGGGCAATTTCCTTGTTCTTGAAGCCCTGCTCCACCAGCCCGAGGACTTGTTGCTCGCGAGCGGTGAGGCTGGATCGGGCGTGGCGGCCGTTGTGAAAGGAATCGCGGGAGATACGGTCCTCCATCCAGCTTCGTCCCGCACCCACGGCGCGCAGGCAATCGAGGATGACGGCGACGCCGGCGGTTTTGCGGACAATGCCGCGAGCGCCGGCCTGCAGAAGGCGCAGCGCCTCGGCTTCGGTCATCGAGACACCCCATACCACTACGGATGGAGTGGGGTATGGGGAGCCCGCGAGTTTCAGGGCGGGAATCCAGTCCAGCACGGTCTGCATGCCGAAACCCTTATCGATCAAGAAGATATCGGGATGCTGGGTACGCGCGGCGAGCATCGCCAGGTCCAGCGAATCCAGCGAGCCGGCGAAGGTCAGGCCGGGGTCCGCATTGAGCACAAACCTTAGACCTTCTGAGGTCACAGGCTGCATGTCGCAAATCACTATGGTCTTTTTGTCCGTCTCTTCAGTCATTTTCCCCTGCTGAATCCGCAATCGGATTGCTGCCCTTCCTTTGGTGGCCCGGATGGGACCAAGTGAACCTTATCGGCGAGGGCGTTCGTAGGAATAGTTGTA